>NZ_BAAALF010000011.1:0-91142 GCF_039528135.1 Kitasatospora nipponensis
CTGGCCCAACCGCAGCTACGCCGACCCCGCGGGCGGCCCCACGATCCGGCTGCGCGAGGGCCGCGCGGTCTCCGAGGCCTCGCCGGCCGCCCCCCTGGTGACGCTGGCCACCGTGCTGCCCGCGCGCTACCGCGGCGCCGCGGCCGCGGTGGTGGTGCTGCGCCGCACCGAGGCCTCGGTGCCGGTCGACCTGGTCGAGCTCTTCGGGTTCGGGGCCGACGGCCAGCCGGTGCCGGTCACCTCGCGCACCTCGGCCGCCGACCCGCAGTCCGCCGCGGCCTGGCGGCTGGAGGAGGGTGCGCTGGTCCGTGAGGAGCGGGTCACGCAGACCGGTGCGAGCGCCACCACGCGCTACGCGGTGCGCCCGGACGGCACGTTGGAGGAGTCGTGGCCCGGCGCCGGCGTCTCCGGCGGTACGGGCACGGGCACGGGCCCGGCGGCCGCTCCCGTGACACCGTCGGCTCAGGCGGCGCCGGCCCCGGCTTCCGCAGCGGCCGCCACCGTCGCTTCCGGCGCCCCGAGCACGAGCTGACCGGCCGGGCGCGCGGCACGCCCGGCGGCCGGCACCCTCAGAGCGACCGCAGCCAGCCGGAGAGCTGCTTGGCCGCGGTGTCGGCGAGGCCGCCGAGCACCTCGCCGATGCCCGCGAGGTCCTCGGTGAGGGTCCGGGGGCCGGCGGCGGGCCGGGGGCGGGCGGTGCCGCGGTAGCCCACCGGGCCCTCGTCGACCCGCTGGGACCACCCCAGGAAGGACTGCCCGTCGGCGGCCAGGCCGATCGAGGCCGAGCAGCCGCGCTGGTCGCTCCAGGAGATCCGCTCCAGCGGGCCGTCACCGGTGTCGAGGTGGACCAGCAGCGGGCCGCCGGGGTGCCAGCGCTCGCCCCAGTGGGTCTCGGTGGCGAAGCTGTGGGTGAACTCGCCGGCGGCGTCGGCGCCGAACGCCCGGCGGTCACTGCGCTCACCGCGCAGCTCGTACCAGCCGCCGTCGGGGTCGCGGACCAGGCCGGCGCAGGCTCCCTGCTCGTGGCTGAAGCTCACCGAGGACTCCACGCCACTGCGGGCCCGCCAGTCGAGCCGGAGCGGCAGGCCGCGCTCGCCGCTGTCGACGTGCAGGCGCCAGGTCGCCGCGCTCTGCCAGCCGGCGGCGCCGGGGGCCCGGCGCTCGGTGCGCCAGGTGACCAGCGGGAGGGCGAAGGCGGCGTCCAGGAACGCGCACTCGGCCGCGTCGCGGTCCCAGACCTGTTCCAACAGGACGCGGTAGAGCCAGAGATGGGAGCGGGCCCGGTCGCCGGAGCGCAGCGTGAGGGTGTTCGTGCCGGGGTGCAGCAGGTCGGCGGGGATCGCCACCACGATGTCCTGGGGCAGGTCGCCGCCGCCGGGTATCCGGTAACCGCCCAGCAGGGCCGCCCCGTTGACCGTGACGTCCAGCGGCGCCGAGCCGAGCTGGGGGCCGAGCTTGGAGACCAGGGCGCGGATCTTCAAGGTGGCCTCGTCGGTGACGCCCTGCGGCGGCACCGCGAACTCCACGTCGACCGAGCCACCGGCGTCCAGGGCGAGGTGGTCGCCGCCGAAGAACGTGCGCTCGCAGTGGACTTCGGCGCCCTGGGTGCGCGGCTGCGAGGTACTGAAGTCCACGAAGATGGGGTGCACGCTGGTCTCCTGGGCTCGGTGGTGGTCCGGCAGCCAGGCTAGTCGACCGCACCGACGGCGCCGACGGGCCGAGTCCGGGCCCGGACCGGGCGCCCTTCTGAGTGGGCGTCAGGGATGGCAGACTCGGGCGCATGAAGAGGATGCCGCCCGATCCGTCGCACTGGGACCGTTACCAGCGCAGCCTGCAGGAGCTCGCCGAGCAACCGCCTTACACGATCTACGGGTTGCGCCGGCCGGTGGTCGAGCCCGGCTACCTGGCGGGCTGGTGCGTCGAGGAGGGCACCCACGTCTCGGTCGGGCTCGGCTACGGCGACGAGGAGGGCGCCGCCCTGCCGGACCTGCTGGTGACCACCCTGCCACCGGGCAGCGCCGAGCGGGAGATCGACCTGGAGCTGGAGCTCCGCGCGGACTCCCCGCTCCCGCCCGAGACCTGGGTCACCAGTCACGAGCAGCTGCCGCAGGGCGAGTTGTGCCGGTGCGGCGACCGGTGGCTGCTGCGGGCGCGGTGCGGGACGCAGGCGGTGCTGGTGACCGGTCGCGGCGGCGCCCAGCCGGCGCGGGTGGAGCTGGAGCCGGTCGTCGACCTGCAGCCCTTCGTCGTGGCGCGCAACGAGCTGATCGAGCGCCACCGGGCGGCCCGGGCGGCCGAGCCGGAGCCCGAACTGGCCCCCGCCTGCGGCATCGCGGCGGTGCGCGCGCTGCTGGAGACCGCCCTGCCGGGCGGGTCCCGGGACGGGCGCACCACCCACCGCCTGTGGCAGCGGGCGGTGCGCGAGCTGGACGGGGTGCTCGGTTGCGGTCCGGAGCGGGCCGACTACCTGGTGACGTCGCTGGTCAACCAGCTGAACCAGCTGAACCTGGCGGTGCCCTGGTACACCGGGCCGAACGCACCGCGCGAGGCGGCCCTGGAGGAGCTGCTGCGGCACGTGGGCCTGCGCCAGCCGGTGGCGAGCGAGGCCGCGCAGGCCCGCTGGGAGGAGCACTGGTCGACCCAGCAGCAGGCGCCCCTCGCCCCGGTCACGCCGGCGGAGATCGAACGGCGCAAGGCGCTGAAGCAGGCCTGGGTGGCGGCCTGGGAGGCCTGGGAGCGGGACCGCCGGGAGCCCTGAGCAGCCGGCGCGGACGTCCGGCCGGGCGACGAGGCGCGGCCTGTCGGATAGTGGGATCGGAGGGGGGACTTCCCGATGTTCCGGAGCGACCATGGACCGCTACCCTCCCATCGCCGAGCACGGACTGGTGGGCGACCTGCAGACCGCCGCCCTCGTCTCCTCGCAGGGCGTCATCGACTGGTTCGCCGCGCCCCGCTTCGACTCGCCCAGCATCTTCGCCGCCCTGCTCGACCACGACAAGGGCGGCTACTTCCGGTTGGCGCCCGAGCACCCGGACATCACCTGCCGGCAGCTCTACTACCCCGACACGGCGGTCCTGGTCACCCGTTTCCTGTCGCCGGACGGCGTCGGCGAGGTGATCGACTACATGCCGCCGGACCGTGTGCACACCGCCACCGACCGGCACACCCTGGTGCGGGTGGTACGGACGGTGCGCGGCACGGTGACCTTCACCCTCGACTGCCGCCCGCGCTTCGACTACGGGCGGGCCGAGCACGAGCTCGACCTGGGGCCCCAGGGCGGCCTGTTCCGGGCGCCGGGGATCAGCGCGCACGTGCAGAGTTCCTTCCCGCTGGAGCGCGACGGCCAGGACGTCACCGGGTCGGTGACGCTCAAAGCCGGCGAGCGCGCGTGCGTGATGTTCACCGTCTGTGACCCCGGCGGCGAGGCCCCGCCCACGCCCACGGCCGAGGAGATCGAGGCCCAGCTGTGGGGGATCGTGACCTTCTGGCGCGACTGGCTGCGGACCTCCACCTACCGGGGCCGCTGGCCCGAGCAGGTGCACCGCTCGGTGATCACCCTCAAGCTGCTCACCTACGCACCGACCGGGGCCCTGATCGCGGCGGCCACCATGGGCCTGCCCGAGCAGGTCGGCGGGGAGCGCAACTGGGACTACCGCTACACCTGGGTGCGCGACGGTGCGCTGTCGGTGCGGGCCATGCTGGACCTCGGCTTCGTCGAGGAGGCGACCGCCTTCACCCACTGGCTGGTCACCCGGCTGCGCGAACGGGCCGGCACCGGCGGTGAGCCGCTGCAGACGATGTACCGGGTGGACGGCGATCCGGACCTGCCGGAGGTGAACCTGGAGCACTGGGAGGGCTACCGCGGCTCGTTCCCGGTGCGGGCCGGCAACGGAGCCGCCGACCAGCTCCAGCTGGACATCTACGGGGAGGCGATCTACGCGGTCGCCCAGGGGCGCGGGATCGCCCCGCAGGCCAACTACTCGGGCTGGAAGGCCCTGGCCGGGACCCTGGACTGGCTCGCCGACTCCTGGGACCGGCCCGACGAGGGCATCTGGGAGACCCGCGGCGGGCGCAAGGACTTCACCTACAGCCGGGTGATGTGCTGGGTCGCGCTCGACCACGGCATCCAGCTGGCGGACACCTTCCGCCGGCCGGCCGACACCGCGAAGTGGACCAGGGCCCGCGACGCCATCTTCGAGCAGGTCATGGAACGCGGCTGGAGCGAGTCGGAGCAGGCCTTCGTCCAGCAGTACGAGGGCGACGTCCTGGACGCCTCGCTGCTGCTGATGCCACGGGTCGGCTTCGTCGCCCCCCGGGACCCGGCCTGGCTCTCCACCCTGGACGCGATGGACCGCAAGCTCGTCTCCGACAGCCTGGTCTACCGCTACGACCCGGCGGCCTCGCCGGACGGCCTGCGCGGCTCCGAGGGCACCTTCAGCCTGTGCACCTTCCTGTACGTGGACGCGCTCGCCCGCGCGGGCCGGCTCCCGCAGGCCCGGTACACCTTCGAGAAGATGCGCACCTACGCCAACCACGTCGGCCTGTTCGCCGAGGAGATCGGCCCGAGCGGGGAGCAACTGGGCAACTTCCCCCAGGCGTTCACCCACCTGTCGCTGATCATGGCCGCCACCACCCTGGACGAGGCGCTCGACCGCGCGGAAGGCCGCTGAGCCGGGCGCGGCCCCCCAGCGCCCGCCGAGAGGAGTCCCGATGGTCACCTCCCCCACCGGATCCGCGCCGCCCCCGCTCAGCGCGGCCGAGTTCGACGCGCTCTACCGGCGCCTGCGGCGGGCCGGCCCGGCCGGCCGCGGGGCGCTGGAGGAGGTGACCGACCGGCAGGTGCTGGCCGCGGTCGGCGAGGTCCGCTCGGGACGCACGGTCACCATGGCGGCGCCCGTGGAGACCGTGCCGGGCCCGGACAACCCGGAGCCCAGCGACCACCTCATGACGGGCGCCGTGCGCGGGTCCATCGACCCGAGCGGGCTGGAGTTCGCGCGGGACCGGATCGCCATGAACGTGCACGGCGACGCCGACAGCCACATCGACGCGCTCTGCCACGTCGTCTACGACGGGACGCTGTACGGGGGTGTGCCCGCGAGCACGCTGACCCCCGGCGGCGCCACCGCCCTCTCCATCGACCTGGCGCGCGACGGGATCGTGGGGCGGGGCGTGCTGCTCGACGTCCCCCGGCTGCGCGGGGTGCCGTGGCTGGAGCCCGGCGAGCACGTCAGCGGCGAGGAGTTGCGCGCCGCCGAGGCCGCGCAGGGGGTCCGGGTCGGCCGCGGCGACCTGCTCTTCGTGCGGGTGGGCCATCGCCGCCGCCGGGGCGAACTCGGCTCCTGGAACGCGGCCGAGGCGCGCGCCGGGCTGCACCCCACCGCGCTGGAGTTCCTGGCGGAGCGCCGGGTGGCGGTGCTGGGCGGCGACGGCAACAACGACACCGCCCCCAGCACCACCGAGGGCGTCGCCTTCCCCGTGCACGTGCTGGGCGTCCACGCCATGGGCCTGCACCTGCTGGACTACCTGCAGTTCGAGGACCTGGTCCCGGCCTGCGAGGAGGCCGGCCGGTGGTCCTTCCTGTGCGTCATCGCCCCGCTGCGGCTGCCCACGGCCACCGGATCCCCGGTCAACCCCCTCGCGATCCTCTGAGACCCCGACCGACACCCTATTCAACCCCCCACCCCTGCTGGACCTTTCAGAACGGGAGCACTCATGACCGAGGACCGGCACTACGACGTCGTCATCATCGGCACCGGTGCGGGCGGCGGTACCCTCGCCCACCGGCTGGCGCCCTCGGGCAAACGGGTCCTGCTGCTGGAACGCGGCGACTACCTGCCCCGCGAGATCGACAACTGGGACTCCACGGCCGTCTTCGTCAAGGGCAAGTACCTGGCGCCGGAGAGCTGGTACGACGCGAACGGCCGCGCGTTCCAGCCGGAGGTCAACTACTACGTCGGCGGCAACACCAAGTTCTACGGCGCCGCGCTGTTCCGGCTACGGCCCGAGGACTTCGGCGAGTTGCGCCACCACGACGGCATCTCGCCCGCCTGGCCGATCCGTTACGAGGACCTGGAGCCGTACTACACCGAGGCCGAGCACCTCTACCTGGTGCACGGCCGGCACGGCGAGGACCCCACCGAGGGGCCGGCCAGCGCGCAGTACGCCCACCCGCCGGTGCGCCACGAGCCCCGGATCCAGCAGCTCAGCGACGACCTGGAGAAGCAGGGCCTGCACCCCTTCCACCTGCCGATCGGGGTCAACCTCACCCAGGACGAGCAGGGCGGGGCCACGCACGCGAGCGTCTGCATCCGGTGCAACCGGGTCGACGGGTTCCCGTGCCTGGTCAACGGCAAGTCGGACGCCCAGGTGATCTGCGTCGACCCCGCGCTGCGGCACGACAACGTCGAGCTGGTCACCCGGGCCGACGTCCGCAGCCTGACGACCGACCCGAGCGGGCGCACCGTGACCGGTGTGGTGGCGCAGCTCGCCGACGGCTCGACGGCGACCTTCTCCGCCGACATCGTGGTGGTCGCCTGCGGCGCGGTCAACTCGGCCGCCCTGCTGCTGCGTTCGGCGGGCGACCGGCATCCGGGCGGCCTGGCCAACGGCTCGGACGTGGTGGGCCGCCACTACATGCGGCACAACAACCTGGCGTTGATGGCCGTCTCGAAGGAGCCCAACCCGACCCGCTTCCAGAAGACCCTGGCGCTGCACGACTGGTACCTGGGCGACGACGACTTCGAGTACCCGATGGGCGGCATCCAGATGCTCGGGAAGTCCGACGCCGCGCAGATCCACGGCGAGGCGCCGCGCTGGGCCGGCAAGATCTCGCCCGACATGCCGTTCGAGGTGCTCGCCCACCACGCCGTCGACTTCTGGCTCTGCGGTGAGGACCTGCCGCTGGCGGACAGCCGGGTCACCCTGGACGGCGACGGCGCCATCCACCTGACGATCGACGAGCAGAACAACATGATCGGCCTCAAACGGCTGCAGCACCGCCTGCAGAGGATGCTGGGCCACCTGGGCATGCACCCGCACCGGCTGCTCGACCACAGCCTCTACCTGCACAAGGGCATGCCCATCGGCGCCACCGCGCACCAGGCCGGCACCGTGCGGTTCGGCACGGACCCGCGCAGCTCGGCGCTGGACGTCGACTGCAAGGCCCACGAGCTGGACAACCTCTACGTCGTCGACACCAGCTTCTTCCCGAGCATCGGCGCCGTGAACCCGTCGCTGACCGCCATCGCCAACGCCCTGCGGGTCGGTGACCGCATCCTGGAGCGGATCCGCTAGGGCCTGTCCGGCCCGGCCCTACAGGTTGTCGCCCGGCGCCGGGGCGGCCCCCGTGTCGGCGTCGGTCAGCGACTCCAGCTCGCCGTGGGTGTCCATCCAGTACAGCAGCACCAGGGCCGGGCCCACCAGGACGATCGCCACCAGCGTGACGATCACCAGCCATCCCAGGGTGGCCGAGGCCCCGGCGGCCTGCGCCACCGTCAGCGAGGTCGGCAGCAGGTAGGGCCGCTGGGCGAAGCCCCAGGCGAAGACGGTCAGGCCCACGCCCGCCACCGCCGTGTAGCGGCACCACCGGTAGGAGCGCCGCAGCAGCAGCACCGCGGTGACCGCGCCGCTCGCCAGCGCCAGCAGCACGAACAGCAGCCCCAGGCCGCGGGTGAGCCCGTGCCAGACGTAGTGCGCGTCCCCGTGCGTGACGGGCAGGCCGATCAGGGCCACCACCACGATCGCCGCCAGCGCGAGCAGGGCGCGCAGGCGGAAGTACCCGACCAGGTCGTCGGCGCCGAAGCGGCGGGCGTCGCAGCACAGGAAGACCGCGCCGAGGAAGGCGACGGCGCCGATCGTGAGCAGGCCGGTGAGCACGGAGGTGGGGTTGGCCCAGGCGTCCGCGGAGGCGGTGGTGCCGACCTCGACCCGACCCGAGGCGATGCCGCCGAGCACGGCCCCGAGGAAGAACGGCGTGAGCAGCGAGGAGACCGCGAACACCGCGCCGTACAGGCGCCGTTGGGCGAGCCGGCGGGTGGGCTTGCGCAGTCCGAAGCCGGCGCCGCGCAGCACCATGCCGATCGCGGCGAGCGCCAGCGGCAGCCACAGCGCCTCGAAGACGGCCTGGAACATCGCCGGGAAGCCGGTCCACATCAGCACCAGGACGAAGATCAACCAGACGTTGTTGACCTCCCAGACCGGGCCCATGGCGTGGTCGATCAGCCAGCGGGGGCGCTTGCCGCGCTCGGCTCCCCCGGCCAGCAGGTCCCAGAAGCCGGCGCCGTAGTCGGTGCCGCCCGCGCAGGCGTAGGCGGCCACCGCGAGCACGAGAACCCAGGCGATGAGGTCCGCCATCAGGAGTCACCTCCCGAGGGGCGCTCGCCGCCGGCACCGGGCGCCGCCGCGGTGGGCAGCGGCTCGCCGCGGGGCCCGTACGGGGTGTCGAGCTCCGGTGGCGGGCCGGCGGCGTCCGGGGCGGCGTCGGCGAGCCGCCACCGGGTGCGCATCTTCAGCAGCACCGCGAGGAAGGCCCCGAAGACCGCCACGTACACCGCCACCACCACGCCCAGCATCGCCCAGAGCGAGCCGGAGCCGGTGGTGGTCACCGCCTCGGAGACCCGCATGTTGAAGTAGACGATCCAGGGCTGGCGGCCGACCTCGGTGCTGATCCAGCCGCACTCCACGGTGAACAGGCAGGCCACCCCCGCGATCGCGGCGCAGCGGAAGAACCAGCGCGAGCGGGGCAGGTCGCGGTGGCGCAGCCAGCACCAGGCGTACCAGAGCGCGAGCAGGATCAGCAGGCTGCCGATGGTGGCCATGAGGTCGAAGGCCCAGTGCGCGATGGTGGCCTGGGTGGTGGTGGGCCGGTCGTCGGCCGCCACCGAGGTGAGCCCGGTGACCTGCGTGCTGGGCTTGAACCCGGCCAGGATCGAGTCGAGTTGGGGGATCTTCAGGCCGCCGGAGATGGTGCCGTCGGAGTTCAGCCGGCCGAACAGGTACTCCGGCACGTGCGTGTCGGTGTTCCAGACGATCTCCAGGGCGGCGAACTTGATCGGCTGCTTGTGGAAGACCGAGCGGGCGATGGAGTCGCCGAGAAAGAACTGGACCGGGGTGAGGATCGCGGCGACCGTGAACGGCAGGGCGAACCCGAGCCGGTGGTAGCGGTCGCGGCGTCCGCGCAGCCAGCCGACCGCGTAGACGCCGGCGACCACGTAGCCGGCGGTGAGGAACATGGCCACCGCGAAATGCCAGTACTCGGGGCCGAACATCGGCGTGAAGACCGCCTGCCGCACGGTGACGTCGGTGGGGTTGCCCGCGGCGTCGAGGGTGAACCCCTGCGGGGTGTTCATCCAGGAGTTGGCCGCGATGATGCCGAACGCCCCCATCAGGGCGGCCAGCGGCAGCGGCAGGCCGAGCCAGAAGTGCGTCCAGGGCTTGAGCCGGCGCCAGCCGTAGAGGTAGATCGCGATCAGCACGGCCTCCAGGAAGAACGCCCAGGCCTCCACGCCGAACCCGAGGCCGAACACGTCGCCCCAGCGCCCCATCATCCCGGGCCACAGCAGACCGAACTCGAAGGAGAGGACGGTGCCGGTGACCACCCCGATGGCGAACTGCACGGCCATCACCGCGGACCAGCGGCGGGCGAGCTTGAGGGCGACCACGTCGCCCCGGCGCAGGCCCCGGTAGTGCATCAGCAGCGTCAGGGCGGGCAGCGCCACTCCGAAGGGGACCAGCAGGATGTGGGAGGCCAGCGTGAAGGCCATCATCTCGCGGGCGGGCAGGAGTTGGGCCGGGGTGCTCGCCAGCAGGGCCGGGGGGCTCGCCAGCAGGGCGACGGTGGGCGGCACGGGTCAGCCGCCGGTGGCGAAGCCGGGGAAGAGCGTCATCCCGCCGTCGACGTAGAGGGTGGCGCCCACGACGTAGTCCAGCAGGTCGGAGGCCATCGCGACGACCGCGTTGGCGATGTCGTCGGGGTCGCCGACCCGGTGGTACGGGATGAGCTTCAGCAGGTCGGCCTCGGCCTGCGGGGTGTCCCAGGCGTCCTTGTTGATGGGGGTGCGGATGGCGCCGGGGGCCACCGCGTTGACCCGGATCTTGCGGGGCGCGAGCTCCTGGGCGAGGGTCTGCATCAGCATGCCCACGCCGCCCTTGGAGGACGCGTAGTTCACGTGGCCCGCCCAGGGGATGATCTGGTGCACCGAGCTCATGCAGATGATCTTGCCGGCCGCCCGGGAGACCTCCTGCACGACCCCGCGCCGCTCGAACTCCTTGGCCGCCTCGCGGGCGCACAGGAACTGGCCGGTCAGGTTGACGTCGATGACCTTGCGCCACTGCGCCATCGTCATCTCGGTGACCGGCGCGTCCCGCTGGAGACCGGCGTTGGCCACCATGATGTCGATGGTGCCGAACTCCTCGACCATCTTGGCCACCATGGCCACGACCTGGTCCTCGTCGGAGACGTCGGCCTCGTGGGCGTAGGCCCGCACGCCGAGGTCCCTGATCTGCGCCACGACCTTCTCGGCCTCGTCCGCGCCGACGACGTAGTTGACCACGACGTCCGCCCCGGCGCGGCCCAGCGCGATCGCGGTCGCCTTGCCGATGCCCGAGTTGGCGCCCGTCACCAGCGCCTTCTGCCCCCGCAGGAGCTGGGCGCTGATCGCCCCGGGGGACTTGCCGCTACCTTCTGCCGCCACGACTTCTCCTTCGGTGTTGGGAGAGCGGTCCGGGGCCGGCGCCGGGCGGTCGCCTCGCGCCGCGGACCTCCCCTGGACGGAACCACCGCTCGCCGTCACCGGGCGCGGCGGCTCGCGGCGGCGGCCGCTTTCGGACGGGCAATCTCCTCCGGGCGGGCTAAGGGAGCCCGGCGGTGCGCCGGGCGCGGCGCTCAGCTGACGAGCTGGTAGATGCTGTGGCCGACCAGCCAGAGGCCCACGACCAGCGAGAGCCGCACGATCAACTGCTCCTGGTGCGTGTCCAGCCACCCGCGCAGGTGGCCGAGCCGGTCCTGGGCGGCGGCCGGCGAGCGCGCCGTGTACACCTCCATGACCAGCAGGCTGGCGGTCGCCAGCAGGCAGTACCCGATCAGCGCCAGGGTGGCCGCCACCGAGGACAGGTCCGCGTCGAGTGCCGAGGCCGCGCCGGCGCCGACCATCGCCCAGGGCTGCAGCAGGAAGGCGAGGCCGGCCGCCGTCCACCCGGAGAGCCCGTCCAGCTTCGCCAGCCACTTGGGCGGCCGGTGCGGGCCGGGGGGCCGGCGGCGGCGGTGCGCGCCGTAGATCACCAGGCCCGCGCCCACCGCCAGCTTCACCGACAGGGCGGCCGTGGAGGGGGCGCTGCCGTGCGCCGGCGGCTTGCCGCCGGTCAGCAGCATCACGGCGGCGATCACCAGCGCCAGGTTCGCGAACCAGGCCAGGATGAAGGCCAGTCCCTTGCGGACGCCGCCGCGCGCGGAGAGCATCAGGATGAAGGCGCTGTTGTGCAGCGGCCCCAGCGTGATCGCGGTGCCGATGACGAGAAGGTCGACGAACATCGCTGCCGGCCACCTCCGGATCGCGGCGCCTGGGCCTGAGGGCCGAAGCCGCAGGCCGGGACGGCGCCGCGCGCGGGACGCCGAACCCCGACTCTGTTGGCCCCGCTCCGGCGCGTCAAGCCGCCTGCCGCGGCGATCGCCCGGGCGGCCCAGCGGCCTTCACTCGTGCGGTGCACCCGCGGCCGGCTCCCCCCGGGGCGCAGGGTCGGGCACCGGCTGCGGTGAGCGGGCCCGGTGGCCGACGGTCGCTCACCCGCGGCCGGTGGGCTCGGCCGGCTCGGCGGGCGGGGCGGGGGGTCGCAGGTGGTCCAGCACCGCCTCGACGACGGCCTGCGGCGAGGCGCCGAGCGGGACCACCCACGGGTGCTCGTCGGCGGTCGGCTCCTCCAGGGTGGCGAACTGGCTGTCCAGCAGCGCGGGCGGGAAGAAGTGTCCGAGCCGCGCGGAGAGCCGGGCCGCGATGAGCTCCCGGCTGCCGCGCAGGTAGACCAGCCGGACCTCGGGGCGGCCCTCGCGCAGCACGTCCCGGTAGGCCCGCTTGAGGGCGGAGCAGGCCAGCACCCCCGACTCGCCGGCCCGCAGCCGCTCGTCCATCCAGTGCCCGATCGCCGCCAGCCAGGGCCGGCGGTCCTCGTCGGTGAGCGGGTGGCCGGCCGCCATCTTCGCGCGAGCCCGCGGCGAGTGGAGGTCGTCGCCCTCCTGGAAGGGCCAGCCCAGCCGCGCCGCGAGCAGAGCGGCCACCGTGCTCTTGCCCGCCCCGGAGACGCCCAGCACCACGATCAGGGTCGGCCGGTGCGCCGGCTGCGCGTGGTCGCTCTCCACCGCATCCTCCTGACGGCCGCGGGCCGTGGCACTCGATCGGACAGGGCCCAGCGAGCAGCAAAGCAGGCCGCCGGGCGGGGGGCAACCCGCGCACCGGTGCCCCGTCGAATACGGCCGATCACAGCGGGTTGCTGAGATCATCGAGCCGGAGGCCGGGCGGGCGCCCGCACGACCCGAACGTCCTGCCCTCCCCGCCCATCCCGTCCCCGCGAGCGCCGGCACCGAGGAGCACCTTGACGTCATCGAACGAGCAGGCCGCGGACGCCGCGAACGCCGCCCTCCTCGCGGACCCCTTCGGCCCGCTGCGGACCAAGGGCTACCTGATGCTGCTGGTCATCGCGGCCGTGCTGGGCGTCGTGCTCTCGGCCGGCGCCTACGGCTTCCTCCAACTGGTCGACAAGTTCCAGCACGCCGTCTACACCGACCTGCCCCAGGGGCTCGGCTTCCGGTCCACGCCCACCTGGTGGCCGCTGCCGCTGCTCGCGGTGGCCGGGGTGCTGGTCGCGCTGACCGTCCAGTACCTGCCGGGGAACGGCGGCCACCAGCCGGCCGAGGGGTTGAAGACCCACGGCGGCACGGCGACGGGCCGCGAACTGCCCGGCATCCTGATCGCGGCCCTGCTCTCGCTCGGGCTCGGCGCCGTGATCGGCCCCGAGGCCCCGCTGATCTCGCTCGGCGGGGGCCTGGCGCTGTACGCCTTCCGGCTGTTGAAGCCGGACGCCGACGCCAGGACGCAGGCCGTGGTGGCCGCCTCCGGCAGCTTCGCCGCCATCAGCGCGCTGCTCGGCTCGCCGCTGCTCGGCGCGTTCCTGCTGATGGAGGCCTCCGGGCTCGGCGGGCCGATGCTCGGCATCGTCCTGCTGCCGGGCCTGCTGGCCTCCGGGGTCGGTTCGCTGATCTTCACCGGGCTCGGGTCGTTCACCGGGGTGTCGGCCGGCTCGCTGGTCATCCCGAGCCTGCCGCCGGTGGACCGGCCCGACATCGCCCAGTTCGGCTGGGCGCTGGCCATCGGTGTCGCGGCGGCCCTGCTCGGCACGGCGATCCACCGCCTGGCGCTGGGGCTGCAGCCGCGGGTGAACCGCAGGCGGCTGCTGATGACCCCGCTGATGGGCCTGGTCACCGCCGGCGTCGCCATCGCCTATGTCGAGGGCACCGGGCACCCGCTGACCGACGTACTCTTCTCCGGCCAGAGCGACCTGCCCCAGCTCCTGCTGCACGCAGGCGACTACACCGCGGGCGCGCTCACGCTGCTGGTCGCCTGCAAGGGCATCGGCTACGTGGTCTGCCTCGCCGCCTTCCGCGGCGGGCCGATCTTCCCCGCGCTCTTCGTGGGCGCCGCCGGCGGGATCGCGGTCTCCCACCTGCCGGGGCTCCCGTTCGTGACCGGCGCCGCCATGGGCATGGGCGCGCTGGTGGTGGCCATGCTCAGGCTGCCGATGACCTCGGTGCTGCTGGCGACCCTGCTGCTGGGGGCGGACGGCGTGACGGTCATGCCGCTGGTGATCGTGGCGGTGGTGGTCTGCCACGTCACGGCCTCACGGCTCAACCGGCCCGCGCCGGTGCCCGCCCCCACCCCCGGCCCGGTCACTGACCCCGGGGGCGGGAGCGTGGGAACGGCGGCCACCTGACCCGGTGGCCACCGGGCCTGGTGGCCACCGGGTCAGCGCGGGCGGGTGGCCACCGGGTCAGCGCGGGCGGGTGGCGTAGAAGGCGACCGCCGAGGCGGCGGCCACGTTCAGCGAGTCGACGCCGGCGTCCATCGGGATGCGCACGTGCTGGTCGGCCGCGGCCAGCGTGCCCGGCGCCAGGCCCGCGCCCTCGGTGCCGAAGACCAGGGCGAGCCGCTCGTCGTCGCGTGCGGCGAGTTCGTCCAGGGTGATCGCCCGCTCGCTCAGGCACAGGGCCGCGACCGTGAAGCCCGCTCCGCGCAGCGTCGCGATGTCCTGCGGCCAGGACCGCAGCCGGGTCCAGGGGACCTGGAAGACCGCGCCCATCGAGACCTTCACCGACCGCCGGTAGAGCGGGTCGGCGCAGCGCGGGGTGAGCAGGACGGCGTCCACGCCGAGCGCGGCGGCGTTGCGGAAGGCGGCGCCGATGTTGGCGTGGTCGACGATGTCCTCGAACACGGCGACCCGCCGGGGAGCGGCGGCCAGCAGGTCCACGGTGTCCGGCAGCGGGCTGCGGGCCATCGAGGCGAGCGCGCCGCGGTGCACGTGGTAGCCGGTCACCTGTTCGGCCAGCTGCGGCTCCACCAGGTGCACCGGGGCGTCGACGGCCGCGATGACGTCGGCCATCACGTCCAGCCACTTGGCCGTCAGCATCATCGAGCGCATGCCGTAGCCCGCCGCCAGGGCGCGCCGGATGACCTTCTCGCCCTCGGCGATGAAGAGCCCCTCGGCCGGCTCGCGGCGCCGGCGCAGCTCGACGTCGGTCAGGTCGGCGTAGTCGGCCAGCCGCGGGTCGGCGGGATCGGTGACGGCGCTGGGCTCGGACATCTCTCCCCCGGTCAGGCGGTGCGGGTGGCCGGGTCGAGGACGTGCACCACGTCGCCGACGACGATCACCGCCGGCGGACGCACGCCCTCGGCGGCCACCACCTCGGCGACCGTGGCCAGCGTCGCGTCGATCCGGCGCTGCGCGGCGGTGGTGCCCTCCTGGACCACGGCGACGGGCGTGTGGGCGTCCCGGCCGCCGGCGATCAGGCGGGCGGCTATCGCGGCGATCCGCTCGACGGCCATCAGCAGCACCAGGGTGCCGCTCATCTGCGCGGCGGCCTCCCAGTTGACCAGCGAGCGCGGGTCCTCGGGGGCGACGTGACCGGAGATCACGGTGAACTCGTGGGTCATCCCGCGGTGCGTGACCGGGATGCCGACGGCGGCGGGCACGCTGATCGAGCTGGAGATGCCCGGCACGACGGTGACCGCGACGCCCGCCTCGGCGCAGGCCAGCAGCTCCTCGCCGCCGCGCCCGTAGACGTAGGGGTCGCCGCCCTTGAGGCGGACCACGAACTTGCCGGCCTTCGCGCCGTCGATCAGCGCCTGGTTGATCGCCTCCTGGGCCATCGCGCGGCCGTAGGGGATCTTGGAGGCGTCGATCACCTCGACGTGCGGGGCCAGCTCGGCGAGCAGCTCGCGCGGGGCGAGCCGGTCGGCGACCACCAGGTCGGCGTCGGCCAGCAGGCGCCGGCCGCGCACCGTGATCAGGTCCGGGTCGCCGGGGCCGCCGCCGACCACGGCCACGCCGGCCGCCCACCGCCGGTACTGGCGGGCGCTGAGGCTGCCGTCGCGCAGGCCCTCCACGATGGTGGTGCGCAGCGCCGCGGAGTGCCGCGGGTCGCCGGTCAGCACGGCCACGGTGGTGCCGTCGTCGTGGCCGGTGGCAGGGGTCCAGGCGGTGGCGGCGGCCGCGTCGTCGCTGCGCGAGCAGAAGACCCGCAGCCGCTCGGCCTCGGCGCTGACCGCCTCGTTGACGGCCGGGCTGTCGGTGGCGACCAGCACGTACCAGCTCTGCGCGAGGTCGCCGTCGGTGTACCCGCGGCGGTGCCAGGTCAGCTCGCCGGCGTCGGCCATCGCCTGGACGGCGGGCGTGGTGGCCGGCGAGATGAGCTGCACGTCGGCCCCGGCCGCGATCAGCGCGGGCAGCCGGCGCTGGGCGACCTGGCCGCCCCCGACCACCACGACGCGGCGGCCGGCCAGCAGCAGGCCCACGGGGTAGGGGGTGCGGCCCTCGGTGCTGGGGTGGGGGTTGGGCGCGATCATCGGCGGGGCTCCAAGGGGGCAGAGAGGCATGTACGGGTTGGACAGGCCCCCGTACCGGCGCGCCCTCGGGCCGGTACGGGGGTGGGGACCGCGGGGAGCCCGGCTCCCCGGTCGTCAGGCCTTCTCGGTGACGCCGGCGGAGTCGAAGGTGGCTACATCGTGCATCGCGCGCGCCGCACTCTGCACCAGCGGGAGGGCCAGCAGAGCGCCGGTCCCCTCGCCGAGGCGCAGGTCCAGGTCGATCAGCGGACGCAGGCCCAGCTTGGCGAGCGCGGCCTGGTGGCCGGGCTCGGCGGAGCGGTGGCCCGCGATGCAGGCGGCCAGCACCTCGGGGGCGATCGCCTTGGCGGCCAGGGCCGCCGAGCCGGCGATCACGCCGTCCAGGATGACCGGCGTGCGCAGCGAGGCCGCGCCGAGCAGGAACCCGGCGATGGCGGCGTGCTCCAGTCCGCCGACCGCGGCCAGGACGCCGATCGGGTCGGCCGGGTCCGGGTGGTGCAGCTCCAGCGCGCGGCGGATCACGTCGACCTTGCGGGCGTGCGTCTCGTCGTCGATGCCGGTGCCGCGACCGGTCACCTCGGCCGGGTCGGCGCCCGCGAAGACCGAGATCAGGGCCGCCGAGGCGGTGGTGTTGGCGATGCCCATGTCGCCGGTGATCAGCACCTTGTTGCCGGCCGCGACCAGGTCGCGGGCGGTCTCGATGCCGACCTCCAGCGCCTTGAGCGCCTCCTCGCGGGTCATCGCGGGGCCCTGCGTCATGTCGTCGGTGCCGGCCTTGACCTTGCGCGGCAGCAGCCCGGTGGTGCGGCCCTGCTGGATCGCCTCCGGCAGCTCGCTGGCCACGCCCACGTCGACCACGCAGACCTCGGCGCCGACCTGGGCGGCGAAGGAGTTGACCACCGCTCCGCCGGCCAGGAAGTTGGCCACCATCTGCGCGGTGACCTCCTGCGGCCAGGGGGTGACGCCCTGGGCGTGCACGCCGTGGTCACCCGCGAAGATCGCCACGCAGGCGGGCTCGGGGATCGGCGGCGGGCACTTGCGGGACAGGCCGCTGAGCTGCGCGGCGATGATCTCCAGCATGCCCAGCGAGCCGGCCGGCTTGGTCATCCGCTTCTGCCGGTCCCAGGACTCGCCGAGCGCCTTGGCGTCCAGCGGGCGGATGGTGCGCAGCGTCTCGGAGAGCACGCTGTGCGGCTCCTCGCCGGGCAGCGCGCGGTTGCCGTACTGCTCCTCGTGGACCACCCAGGAGAGCGGGCGCTTCTTGGCCCAGCCCTGCTGCTGCAGTTCGGGCTCGTCCGGGAAGGCGTCCACGTAGCCGACGCAGAGGTAGGCGACGACGTCCAGGTGCTCGGGCAGGCCGAGCTCGCGGACCATCTCCTCCTCGTCGAAGAAGCTCACCCAGCCGACGCCCAGGCCCTCGGCGCGGGCGGCCAGCCAGAGGTTCTCCACGGCCAGCGCGGCCGAGTACGGCGCCATCTGCGGCTGGGTGTGGCGGCCCAGGGTGTGCCGGCCGCCGCGGGTGCGGTCGGCGGTGACCACGATGTTCACCGGAGTGTCGAGGATGGCCTCGATCTTGATCTCCTTGAACTGCTTGGCCCGGCCCTTGGGCAGCGAGTCGGCGAACGCCTCGCGCTGGCGGGCCGCCAGCTCGTGCATCTTGCGCCGGGTCTCGGAGGAGCGGATCACCACGAAGTCCCAGGGCTGCGAGTAGCCGACGCTGGGGGCGGTGTGGGCGGCCTCCAGGACGCGCAGCAGCACCTCGTGCGGGACGGGGTCGGGGCGGAAGCCGTTGCGGATGTCGCGGCGCTCGCGCATCACCTGGTGGACGGCCTCGCGCATGGCCTCGTCGTAGCCGGGGGCGGCCGGCGGGCGGGGCACGTCGGCGTCGGCGTCGGCCGCGACCTCGGCTGCGGGCTCGGCGCCGGCTGTGACCTCGGCGTCGACGGGAGCCTCGGGGGCCTGCGGGTCCACGGGGGCGTCGACGGCTGCGGCCTCGGGGGCGTCCGGGGTGGCGGTGGGCTCCGGGCGGGCCTCGGCGGGGGCGGCGGTGACCGAGGGCACCACGCCGGTGCCGGCGGCGGTCTGCGCCGCCTCGGCCGGTGCGGGCGCGTCGGGTGCGTCCGCTGCCTCGAGGGCCTGCGCGGCGGCGACGGCGACGGCCACGGCGAGCTCGGCGCCGGCCGCGGCCTCGGCGGGGCTCGCCACCGGGACGGCGTCGAGGGCGGGCTCGGCGGCGGCCGGGGTGTCGGCGGTGGGCGTTATCGCGGGGACGACGGGCACCTCGGCGGCCTCCGGCTCGGACGGCTGCTCGGGAGCGGCCGGCTGATCGGCGGCCAGGCGCTGCTCGGCGACGGCCGGGGCGACGGGCTGCGCGGGGACGGGTTCCACGATCGGCAGGCCCAGCGGGGCCGGGGCGGCCAGGAAGGCCGAGATCCGGCGCGGGTGCGCGGGCGGCGCGGCCGGCGCGGCGGCGGGCTGCTCGACGGCCGGCTGCTCGACGGCCGGCTGCTCGACGGCGGCAGCGGGCTCGGCCACCTGCGCGGCCTCGGCCGTGGGCTCGGCGACCGGCGGCTGGGCCGGGTCCTGGGCCGGCTCGACGACGGGCTCCACCACGGCGGCCTCGACGACGACGGCGTCAACGACGGCGGGCTCGACGACGGCCTGCGGGGGAACGGGGGCGACGGCGTCGTCCACGCCCGGTTCGGCCACCACGGCGGCCGGGGCGACGGGCTGCGCGGGGGCCGGCTCGACCTGCTCGGCCGGGGCGGCGGCCTCCTGCGCGGCGGTGTCCTGGGCCGGAGCCTCCTGGATCGGGGCCTCCTGTACGGCGGCGTCCTGCACCGGGACCTCCTGGGCGACGACGGCGGCCACCTCCTCGGGCGACGGCATCTCGGCGGGCGTCACCGGCACGACGGGCGCCACCGGGTCGGCCACCACGGCCTGCGCCGGGAGCACCACGGGCTCCACCACGGGCTCCACCACCACGGGTTCGGCCACCACCGGTGCGACCGCCACCGGCTCGGCCGCGACCGGCTCGGTCACCAGCTGCTCGGCCTCCACGGCCGGCTGCGCCGGCACCGCGACGGCGAGCGGGGCGGCGACGGCGACCGGGCCCACCGGCGGGACGGGCGGGACGCCGGGCGGCGGGGTGGCGCCCTGGCCGGACGGACCGCGGTCGGCGAGCGAGCGGACCGGCACCTGACCGGTCATCAGC
The DNA here is from genome assembly GCF_039528135.1 of Kitasatospora nipponensis. NCBI lineage: Bacteria > Bacillati > Actinomycetota > Actinomycetes > Kitasatosporales > Streptomycetaceae > Kitasatospora > Kitasatospora nipponensis. The sequence goes on from NZ_BAAALF010000011.1 coordinate 19,321, forward strand.
GAGGGGTCCGGAATCGGCGGTCCGGCGTGCAGCGGGCGGCGCACGGGCTGGGCCGCGACCGGCTCCGGCGCGGCCACGACCGCGACGGGGGCCTGCGGCGTGCCCGGGGCGGGCTGCCCGCCGGGCTCGCCCTCCAGCCCGGGCGGCGCCAGCGGCGGCCAGGAGGGCTCGACCGGCGTGCCGCTCGCGCCCGACCCGGCCAGCTCGGCCGCGACGTCCACCAGGTGGACGGTGACCGACGGGTCGGTGCCCGTCGGCGCGGTCGGGAACGCGGCGTCGGCCGGCACGGCCGCCACCAGCGGGGTGAACGCGACCGGGGCCGGAGCCGGGGAAACCCCCGGGGAAACGGGGGAAACCTGGGAAACCCCGTCCGCCGGCAGCTCGGGCGCAGCCGGCGTGAGCGGCTGCGCGGCCGAGGGGAAGGCGATCGAGCCGTCGGCCACCGCGAAGACCGCGGCACCCGAGTAACCCCCCTGGCCGCCGAGCGACTCGGTGAGCGGGACCACCGGCGTCGCGGCGTCGCTCCAGGAGCCCTGCGGACCGGGCATCAGCAGGACGTCGTCCTCGTCGTCGAGGTGGTCCGGCCGGTCCGGCTGGTCGATGAAGGTGTAGGGCGGTCGAGGGGTGCCCGGGGCGACCGGCCGGCCGCCGAGGTCGGAGACCCATCCGCCACCTCCGGGCGCCGGATCGGTTCCGGTCTCCGGGAGCAGGTGCTCCGGCCGTCCCTCCTGGGGGACGTGACCTCCGTCGGTCATGTCAACACTCCTTCCAGGCCGCATCCGCGTCCTTGGCGACCCGGTCACCGACCGGGGCGCACTGCCCGCTCCGGGTCCAAGCCGCGTGCCGGCCCACCCCACAACAACTGCCGGCCTGCGCGCTGTCGCACGCAAACCGTGGTCCGTCCGGCTGGTCACGGCGCCCGGTGCCGGCTCCGGCACACCCCGGTCGGGGCGACCGGCCGCAATGCACCGTCACCTGAACTAACGACAGCCCGGGGCAACCGGCACGACCACCCGGACCCCGGGACATTCTCCCGGTCGGGTGCGCGTCAGTCGAATGCCCACGCGCCGATCTCCGTGTGGGTTGCACCACGTCGGCGCGACCGCCGCCCCGGACAGGTGGCGGGCGGCGGACCGTCAGACTACCGGCCCCGACTGACAGCCGATCGAATCGGTGTCCGAATCGTCCCGGGATCGGTCGCCAACTGCTCGGCAACGACCCGCCAACCGGCCGCCGACCGCGCGGCAAAGGGCCGACGACGGTCAGGAACCGGCCTCGGCCCAGAGCAGCAGCGTGCTCTCACCGGCGCCGATCGCCAGACCGTCCTCGGCGGTCAGCGGCGCGGACTGCAGCAGGGCGCCCTCGACCTGGTAGCCGGCCGTGGCGGCCGCACCGCGGATCGCCTCCGCCTCGGCGAGGGTGCCGGCGACCGCGACCAGCCGGTCCGGCCGGCGGTCCAGCACCGCGCGGACCACGTCCAGGCCGCCGTGCTCGACCACCACCGCGTCCGGCTCCGGCAGTCCGCCCAGGACCTCGGGCGCGCTGCCGTGCACGGTCTCCACCTCGACGCCGTACCGGCGCGCGTTGACCGCGATCCGCGCGCAGGCCGCCGCGTCCGCCTCCACCGCCACCACCGCCGCGCCGAAGCGCGCCGTCTCCACCGCGAGCGCCCCGCTGCCCGAGCCCACGCTCCAGACCAGGTCGCCGGGACCGGGACCGAGCCGGGCCAGCACCACCGCGCGGGTCTGCGCGGAGAGGGTCTGCCCGGTCTCCCCGTCGTACGCCTCGCCCGGCAGCGCCCAGCCGCGCTCGGCGGCCGGGTAGCCGAGCGGGCGGCCCGCCAGCCAGCCGGCCGCGGTGTCCACGCCCACCGGCTGGCTGCTGCCGCCGATCACCAGGACCACGTTGGGGTCGCGCCAGTCGTGGTCCGGCACCCGGTCGGAGGTGAGCACCGTGACGTCCTCGTCCGGGGTGCCCAGCGCCTCGCAGACCACGAAGGTGCGGTGCACCCCACGGAGCATCAGGGCCAGCTCGCTGGGCCCGGCGTCGGCACTGGTCAGCACGGCGACCTTGGTGTGCGCGCGGCAGACGTTGGCCGCCCGGCGCAGCCGCCCGCCGTGGGTGCTGACCACCTGGGCGTCCTCCCAGGGCATGCCGGCCCGGGCGAAGGCCGCCGCGACCGAGGAGACCGCCGGCAGCACCTCCAGCTCCAGCCCGTACTCGGGCCGGCGCAGCGTGCGGACCACCCCGAAGAAGCCCGGGTCGCCCTCGGCGACCACCACCACCGCACCGCGGTGCTCGGCGATCCGACGCGCCGCCAGTTCCACGCTGCCGAGCGCGATCCGCTCGGCGGCCGGCGGTACCGGCAGCGCGTTGAGCTGGTAGGGCGCCCCCGCCACCAGGGTGGCCGCGGCGAGCGCGGCGGCGGCCGCCTCGGTCAGCGGCGTGCCGTCCCACCCGATGACCGTGATCCGGTCAGCCATCGCGGCTGTTCTCCCTCGGTTCCCGCTTCACGACGCGGTCACGGCGCGCGGCAGTGCGCGCGCCCCGACCCTGGATCGGCCGGCGGGCCGCCTGCGGGAGGTGCTGCACCCCCGGCTGTCGTCGCGGCCATCCGCCCAGGAGCAGAGGGTACCTGGTGAGCGGCGCGCTGCCGGGGTTTCGGCGATCTTCGTCCGTCCTGCGGCGCGTTCGCGGGCTCGTCGGGGCGGTGGTTCCCGTGGACGCCCGGCGGCTACCGGCAGCGGTTGCCGGCGGGGACGTCAGTCGTGCAGGGCGAAACGGTCCGCCTGGACGGGATAGGGGTCCGGCCCGTCCATCGGGTCCAGGTCCTCGGGCAGCAGGCTCCAGACGATCAGGTCGCTGCGGCTCTCCTCCCCCGCCGAGCCGACCTCCCCGGTGCGCACTATCCAGGCGCTGCGCAGCACGCCCTCGCTGATGCAGCCGATCTTCTGCGCGACCTGCTGGGCGGCGGTGTTGCCGGCCGCGGTGCGCAGTTCCAGCCGGTGGAAGCCGCGGTCCTCGAAGAGCCACTGGGCCAGGCCCAGCAGTGACTCGACCGCGTAGCCCTCGCCGCGTGCCCAGGGGGCGGTGACGTACGCGGTCTCGGTGCTCAGCAGCCGCCAGTCGGTGTGGCGCAGCTCGACCAGGCCGACCAGACGCTGGGTCAGGTGCTCGGTGACCGCGAACGCGATGCCGCGGCCGTCGGCTCTGAGCGCCGGCGCCTCGTGGCGGATCCAGCGCAGGGCGTGCGCGCGGGTGTAGGGCTGCGGGACGTCGGTCCAGCTCAGCACCAGGTCGTCGGCCATCATGGCGACCAGCGCGGGTACGTCGCCCTCCTCCAGAGGGCGCAGCAGCAGCCGTTCGGTGCTGATCGCGGTCTCGGGGAAGCTCGCTGGCATACCGTCTCTCCTCGCCGGGTCGTGGACCCACGGTACGCCCCGTGCGGCGCGGGCGTTGCCGCGGGTCGACGGAGCGTCAGCTCCCGGCGCGCGCGCACGCGCGTGCGCCCCGCCGACCGGAGGGTCGGCGGGGCGGCCGGGTGCGGGTGGCGCGGGGTGGGACCCGGTCAGAACGCCGGGACGACCGAGCCGGTGAAGGTGTCGTCGATGTACTTCTTGACCTCATCGGAGTGCAGCAGCTGGGCCAGCTTCTGGATCCGCGGGTCGCTCTCGTGGCCCTTCTTGACCGCCAGCACGTTGGCGTAGGGGTTGCCCTCGGCCTTCTCCAGCAGGATCGCGTCGGTGGCCGGCTTGAGGTTGGCGCCCAGCGCGTTGTTGCCGTTGATCACCGAGGCGTCGACGTCGTCCAGCGCGCGCGGCAGCTGGGCGGCGTCCAGCTCCTTGAACTTCAGGTTCTTCGGGTTGCCGGTGACGTCGTGGACGGTGGCGCCGGTGCCGACGCCGTCCTTGAGGGTGATCACCTGGTTGTCGGCGAGCAGCTTGAGCGCGCGTCCCTCGTTGGTGGCGTCGTTGGGGACGGCGACCGAGGCGCCGGGGGCCAGGTCGGTGATCTTCTTGACCTTCTTCGAGTAGACGCCCAGCGGTTCCAGGTGGACGTTCTCGACCGACACCAGGTCCGTGCCGTGGGTCTTGTTGAAGTCGGTCAGGTAGGGCACGTGCTGGAAGTAGTTGGCGTCGGCGGAGCCGTCCTGCACCGCGGGGTTCTGCAGGGTGTAGTCCGAGACCTCCTTGACCGTCAGCTTCAGGCCCGCCTTGGCCGCCAGGTTGTCCTTGATGTAGTTCAGGATCTGGGCGTGCGGGGTGGGGCTGGCGACCACGACCAGCGGCTTGTCGGCGCTGTTCGAGGAGCTGGAGGAGCCGGAGGAGCAGGCCGCCACGGAGAGCGTGAGGCCGGCGGTGGCGAGGACTGCGGTGTACTTCAGGACGGTACGCACGAAAAGTGCCTTTCTCCGTTGATCTGGTGGATCAGGTGGTCCGGGACGTGGTCCCGGGGCCCGCGCACCCGGGGTTCCGGGGGGCGGAAGTCAGGGGGGTCGGTCGGTGCGGGTGCGGCCGCGGCGGGCGCGTGTCAGCGGCGGTTCGGTCGCGCCGTCAGCCGCGGCGCGGCAGGGCCGGCAGCCGGCGGGCGGCGCCGCGGTGGCTCAGGCGGCGGACCGCGAAGTCCCCGAGCAGCTGGACCAGCGTGACCAGCAGCACCAGCTCGATCACGATGACGACCATGAAGCCGGTCTCGAAGCGCATGTAGCCGTAGGTGATGGCCAGGTTGCCCAGCCCGCCGCCGCCGACCGTGCCGGCCATCGCCGAGTAGCCGACCAGGGCGATCACCGTGGTGGTCAGGGCGGAGACCAGGGCGGGCAGCGCCTCGGGCAGCAGGGCCTTGCGCACCACGGCCCAGGTGCTGCCGCCCATCGCCTGGACGGCCTCCACCAGGCCGCCGTCGACGCCGCGCACCGCGCTCTCCACCAGCCGGGCGTAGAACGGGATGGCGCCCACCGCGAGCGGCACGGTGGCCGCCTGCCAGCCGATGGAGGTGCCGACCACCCAGCGGGTGAAGGGGATCAGCGCGACCAGCAGGATCACGAAGGGCAGCGAGCGCCCCACGTTGACGACCGCGCCGACCACCTTGTTGACCGCCAGGTTCTGCAGCAGGCCGCCCTTGTCGGTGAGCACCAGCAGGACGCCGAGCGCCAGTCCCAGCACCAGGGCGACCAGGGTGGCGATGCCCACCATCTGGAAGGTCTCCTGCGTGGCGGTCCGCAGCAGCGGCTGCATGTCGTCCCAGGTCATGCGACCACTCCGTTCTCCAGGGCGCGATCGCCGGTGATCAGGTCCGCGACCGCGCCGGTACGGGTGGCGGGGGCGGTGGCGGTGGCGCCGAGGACGTCCACCTGCAGGCCCTGCTCGCGCAGGTAGCCGATCGGCACCACGTTGTCCTGGTGGCTGCCGGGCAGCTCGACCCGCATCCGGCCGACCAGCCGGCCGCCGATGGTCTCCACCGCCGCGCCCAGGATGTTGATGTCGATCTGGTAGGTGCGGGCCAGCTGGGAGACGAAGGGCCGGCCGGAGGTGTCGCCCTGGAAGGTGATCTCCAGCACGGTGCCGTCCGGGCGGCCGGTGCCGAACTCGCTGAGCGGGAAGAGCTCGCGGGCCAGCTCCGACTCGCCGGTGGCGAGCAGGTCGGTGAGCGGGCCGGCCTCGACGATCCGCCCGCCGCGCATCAGCGCGGCCGAGTCGCAGACCGACTTGATGACGTCCATCTCGTGGGTGATCAGCAGGACGGTCAGGCCCAGCTGCCGGTTGAGGTCGCGCAGCAGCGCCAGGATCGAGCGGGTGGTCTCCGGGTCGAGCGCCGAGGTGGCCTCGTCGGAGAGCAGCACCTTGGGGTCGCCGGACAGCGCGCGGGCGATGCCCACCCGCTGCTTCTGGCCGCCGGAGAGCTGGCCGGGGTAGGCGCGGGCCTTGTCGGCCAGGCCGACCAGGTCGAGCAGCTCGCCGGCCTTGCGGCGGCGGGCGGCGCGGTCCAGGCCGGTGATCTCCAGCGGCAGCTCGACGTTCTCCTGCACGGTGCGCGAGGAGAGCAGGTTGAAGTGCTGGAAGACCATGCCGATCCGGCGCCGGGCGGCGCGCAGCTCGCGGCCGGCCCGCTTCTCGGTGCCCGGCAGCGCGGTGAGCTCGACGCCGTCCACCGTGACCGTGCCGGAGGTGGGGCGCTCCAGCAGGTTGACGCAGCGGATCAGGGTGCTCTTGCCCGCGCCGCTGGTGCCGACGACGCCGTACACCTCGCCCTCTCGGACGTGCAGGTCGACGCCCTGCAGCGCGCTGACCTGGCGGCCGCGCGACGTGTAGACCTTGGTGAGGCCCTGAGTGGTGATCACAGCTGCTTTCCGATGGTCGGGGACGGAAGGGGAGAAAAGGCATGAATGGGGCACACGACGGCGTGCCGATCCGCTGTCCGGACATCGCGACACGATGCCGTGCGGGGGGGTGGGGTGGGGGTGGGGCCGGTGGAGCGTTGCTCCCGATCACGGCCACGATGTCGCGGGGCCGTCCGCGCGGACAGGCTCAGCGGTCAGCTGTGCGGGGCGCGGTGCGGGGCCGGGCCGAACCGGGCTGGGCGGGCGGCGGCCCGCCGGGCGATGACCCGGTTCAGCAGGGACACATTCGACAACACATGCCACGCACACCTGCCGGCATGGTGCCGGGGGCGGTGGATTTCGTCGTCGCAGTCATAGGAACCAGTAAAACAGATGAGCTCACAGCATCCCAGTGAGCAGGATGTGTTGTCCGAAATGCGGACACGGTGCAGCCGGCACAAGGGCTCCGCGGCACACGGGGACCGACGCGAACGGCCCCGCCGCCGCTCCGGGGAGCGGGGACGGGGCCGTTCGGGTGCGGGCCGCGCGGACGGGCGCGGCCCGGCTCGGGCCTGCCCGGTGGGACTCAGACCGCGGTCGCCAGCGCGACCGGGACGGGCTTCTCCAGCGTGACGTGGCTGAGCAGCCGGTTGACCGGGCGGACCTCGGTCTCGCGGTAGCCCTGGCGGGCGTAGAGGCGCAGGTTGCCCAGGCTGCGGTGGCCGGTGAAGAGCCGGAAGGCGTGCACCGGACGCTCGGCCAGCATGCGCTCCTCGACGGCGCTCATCAGGCGCCCGCCCAGGCCGTGCCGCTGCATCCGCGGGTGCACCGCCAGGCGGCTTATCCGGCCGACGCCGTCCTCGTCGACCCAGCCGCGGACCGAACCGACCACCTCGCCGCCGAGCCGGGCGACCAGCACGTGACGGTCGGCCAGCTCCTCGCGCAGGTCCTCCAGGGACTGGGTCAGCGGCTCGATCGACCAGTCGCCGTAGAGCTCGGCCTCGCCCTGGAAGGCGAGGTACTGGAGTTTGAGGATCTGTTCGGTGTCCTGCTCGGTCGCCACCGAGATGATCACACTCATGCCCATGTGCGGGGGCCTCCCATCGTCAATTCCCGGCGCGCAGGGTGAGGGTTCCGCACCGGATGGCCTGCCGGAGGTTGGCCCGGCAGGGGGTGACCCTGACCGGGAACAGCGCACGACCGTATCAGCCGAACCGGAGATACGTTCGCCAGCGCTCTACCCAGCCTTCAGCTGTTCTCAACCCCCCGGCCGTCACAGGTGGCAGAAATCACTCGGCTGACCCAGTGCAAACAAAGCGGCGCGGACGCGGGCGCGGCACCGCGCGAGCGGGCGGGCCCTGCGCCCCGGTGCGCGGGCGGGGACGACGGCGGGGGCGCGGCAGACTCGCTGCCGCGCCCCCGTTCCGGAGCCCTGTGACCGGTGCCGTGACCGGTCACGCTGCCGCTACCGCTCGGTCCACTCCCGCTGGACGGCCAGGTCGGCCTTGACCTCGGCCAGCTGGACGGCGACCGCGCTGGGCGCCGTGCCGCCGCGCCCGTCCCGCGAGCCGATCGCGCCGTGCACGCTGAGCACCTCGCGCACCTGCGGTGTCAGATGCGTCGAGATCGCGGCGAACTGCTCGTCCGTCAGGTCCCCGAGCTCGATGCCCAGGCCCTCGCAGACCTTCACGCAGGCGCCGGCCACCTCGTGCGCGACCCGGAACGGCACGCCGCGCTTGACCAGCCACTCGGCGATGTCGGTGGCCAGCGAGAAGCCCGCCGGGGCGAGCTCCTCCAGCCGCTCGCGGTGCACGGTGAGGGTGGCCATCATGCCGGTGAAGGCGGGCAGCAGCACCTCCAGCGTGTCGCAGGAATCGAAGACCGGCTCCTTGTCCTCCTGGAGGTCCCGGTTGTAGGCCAGCGGGAGCGCCTTGAGGGTGGCCAGCAGGCCGGTGAGGTTGCCGATCAGGCGCCCGGACTTGCCGCGGGCCAGCTCGGCGATGTCCGGGTTCTTCTTCTGCGGCATGATCGAGGAACCCGTGGAGAAGGCGTCGTGCAGCGTGATGAAGCCGAACTCCTTGGTGTTCCAGATGATCACCTCCTCCGCGATCCGGGAGAGGTTGATGCCGATCATCGCGGTCACGAAGGCGAACTCGGCGACGAAGTCGCGCGAGGCCGTGCCGTCGATGGAGTTGCCGACCGAGCCGCCCTCGAAGCCCAGTTCGGCGGCGACCGCCTCCGGGTCCAGGCCCAGCGAGGAGCCGGCCAGCGCGCCGGAGCCGTACGGCGAGACGGCGGTGCGGGTGTCCCACTGGCGCAGCCGCTCGGCGTCCCGGCCGAGGGCCTGCACGTGCGCGAGGACGTGGTGGGCGAAGAGCACCGGCTGGGCGTGCTGCAGGTGGGTGCGGCCGGGCATCGCGGTGTCCGGGTGCGCCTCGGCCAGGCCCACCAGCGCCTCCTGGAGGTCCAGGATCAGCGCGCCGATGATCCGCCCGTGGTCCCGCAGGTACATCCGGAAGAGCGTGGCGATCTGGTCGTTGCGCGAGCGGCCGGCCCGCAGCTTGCCGCCGAGCTCCGCGCCCAGCCGCTCCAGCAGCCCGCGCTCCAGCGCCGTGTGGACGTCCTCGTCGGCGATCGTGCCGGTCAGCACGCCGCTGCGGACATCGGCCAGCAGCTGCTCCAACCCGGCCAGCATGGCAGCGAGTTCGTCGTCCGACAGCAGGCCGGCCCGGTGCAGGACGCGGGCGTGCGCCCGGGAGCCGGCGATGTCGTAGGGGGCGAGGCGCCAGTCGAAGTGGACCGAGGCGGAGAGCTTGGCCAGTGCCTCGGAGGGGCCGTCGGCGAAGCGCGCGCCCCAGAGGCGGACGTCGGCGTTCTGGTCGGCGGGCATCGCGTGGGCTCCTTGCTGGGGTCGGGGGGAGGGGACGGGTCCCGGCCGCGGGAGACGGCCGGGACCCGGGTGGCGCGGTGGTGGGGCGGCGGGGTGGGCTCAGCCCTGGTCGCGCCGGGCCGCGATCTTCGAGGAGAGGCCGAAGATCTCGATGAAGCCCTTGGACATCGACTGGTCGAAGGTGTCGCCGGTGTCGTAGGTGGCGAGGTTGAAGTCGTACAGCGACTGGTCCGACTTGCGGCCGTTGACCACCGCCCGACCACCGTGCAGGACCATCCGGATCTCGCCGGTCACGTGCTGGTTGGCCTCGTTGATGAAGCCGTCCAGCGCGCGCTTGAGCGGCGAGAACCACAGGCCGTCGTAGACCAGTTCGGCCCAGCGCTGCTCCACCTGCCGCTTGTAGCGGGCCAGTTCGCGCTCGACCGTGACGTTCTCCAGCGCCTGGTGCGCGGTGATCAGCGCGATCGCGCCCGGCGCCTCGTAGATCTCACGGGACTTGATGCCGACCAGCCGGTCCTCGACCATGTCGAGCCGGCCCACGCCCTGCGCGCCCGCCCGCTTGTTGAGCTCCTCGATCGCCTGCAGGACGCTCACCTTGCGGCCGTCGATCGCGACCGGCACGCCGGCCTCGAAGGTGATGACGACCTCGTCGGCCTCGCGGGGGGTGGCCGGGTTCTGGGTGTACTCGTAGACGTCCTCGATCGGCGCGTTCCAGATGTCCTCGAGGAACCCGGTCTCCACCGCCCGCCCGAAGACGTTCTGGTCGATGGAGTACGGGTTCTTCTTGGTGGTGACGATCGGCAGGTTCTTGGCCTCGGCGAAGGCGATCGCCTTGTCCCGGGTCATCGCGTAGTCGCGCACCGGGGCGATGCACTTGAGCGAGGGGGCCAGCGACTGGATGCCCACCTCGAAGCGGACCTGGTCGTTGCCCTTGCCGGTGCAGCCGTGCGCCACGGTGCTCGCGCCGTGCTTCTGCGCGGCGGCCACCAGGTGCTTGACGATGGCCGGCCGCGAGAGCGCCGAGACCAGCGGGTACTGGCCCTGGTACAGGGCGTTGGCCTTCAGCGCCGGCAGGCAGTACTCGTCGGCGAACTCCTGGCGGGCGTCGGCCACCTCGGCCTCGACCGCACCGCAGTCCAGGGCGCGCTGGCGGATGGCGTCCAGGTCCTCGCCGCCCTGGCCGACGTCGACCGCGACGGCGATGACCTCGGCGCCGGTCTCCTCGGCGATCCAGCCGATGCAGACGGACGTGTCCAGACCGCCCGAGTAGGCGAGTACGACGCGCTCGGTCACGGCTTGCTCCTTCTTCGGTGGCCCACGCGCTGATGTCTCACGCAGTGGTGTCTCATGCGCTGATAGGCATAAGTATGCACGACTCTGCATGAAACTCCAAGTCCGACCGGCCCCCGACCGACCACCAGGTGGCCGGGAGCCGATGGGGGGGCCGGTCGGGGGCCGGTCGCCGCGCTGATCGGCGGCGGGTCGCCGCGCCGGCTACCAGGCCACCGGCAGCTCACGGATCCCGTAGATCAGCGCGTCGGTACGGAAGTCGACCTCCTCGAAGGGGATCGCCAGCCGCAGCGCCGGCAGCCGGCGCAGCAGCGTCTCCAGGATGATCTGCAGCTCGGCCCGGGCCAGCGGCTGCCCCAGGCACTGGTGCACGCCGAAGCCGAAGGCCAGGTGCCGGCGGGCGTCCCGCTCGACGTCCAACGCGCTGCCGTCGGCGAAGAGTTCCTCGTCCCGGTTGGCGGTGGCGAGCATGCAGAGCACGCCCTCGCCGGCCGCGATCGCCACCCCGCCGAGCTCGACGTCCTCCAGCGCCACCCGCGGCAGGCCGGTGTGCACGATGGTGAGGTAGCGCAGCAGCTCCTCCACCGCGCCGCGCACCAGCGTGGGGTCCGCCCGCAGCCGCTCGGCCTGCTCGGGGTTGCGCAGCAGCGCGAGGGTGGAGAGCGAGGTCATGTTCGCGGTGGTCTCGTGGCCGGCGAGCAGGAGCAGCAGGCCGTTGGAGGCGACCTCCGCCACCGTCAGGTCCTCGCGCACGGCCAGCTTGGCCAGGATCCCGTCGGCCTCGGCGAGCTCCTCCCCCGCACCGGCGAACCGCTCGCGCTTGGCGGTGGCCAGCTCCCTCAGGTAGCCGGTGAGCCGGTCCAGCGCCTGGCGCACGCTGTCGGCGCTGGCCGCGTTGTCGAGCAGGCGCCGGCTCTGCTCCTGGAAGAAGTCGTGGTCGGCGTACGGCACGCCGAGCAGGTCGCAGATCACCAACGAGGGCACCGGCAGCGCCAGTTCGGCCACCAGGTCGACCGGCGAGCCGAGCGCCAGCATGGCGTCCAGCCGCTCGTCGACGATCCGCTGGATCTGCGGGCGCATCGCGTCGACCCGCTTGATCAGGAAGTCGGTGGTGAGCATCCTGCGCAGCCGGGAGTGCTCCGGATCGTCGAGCCGCAGGAAGCTCGGCTTGTCGGTGACCAGTTCGCGCCGGCCCGGGGAGAGGAAGGGGAAGCCGGGGTGGCGGGCGTCGGCGCTGAACCGGCGGTCGGTCAGGGCGGTCCGCACGTCCTGGTAGGCCGTCAGCAGCCAGCAGGGCGTGCCGTCCCAGAGGCTGACGCGGCTGGCCGGCGCGGGCTCGCGGTAGCCGGGCGGCGGGTCGAAGGGGCAGCCCTCGCGGGGGGCCGGCAGGCTGAACGGGGCGTCGACGATGCTCATGCCGACACCTCCCGCACGGTGATCGCGCCGCCGGGGCAGAGCGCGGCGGCGGTCCGCAGCTGGGGGAAGAGGGCGGGGGCGGGCCGGTCCTGGAGCAGCAGGACGAGCCCGTCCTCCTCGCTCTGGTCGAAGACCGCGGGAGCGGTCAGCACACACTGGCCTGAGCTGCAGCAGCGGTCCTGGTCGACAGTCACGTGCATGGCGGGACCTCGATGGGGGCGAAGGGTGGGCCGGTTGCCCGAGGCAACCAACGTTCCGTGATGCCAACCTAGCCCGGAGTTGTGATGCACACGAAGAGCGGGCCGGGGGCCATCGCAGAATGGCTGATTCGCGTCCCTGGGCGCCCTGCCGCCCGGCCGGGGAGCGTCTTGCCGACGGTCCCTAGCGTCTTACCGCCGGTCCCTACTGACGGTCGCTACTGACGGTCGCTGCGGGCCTGGGCCAGCTGCATCAGGTGGTCCGCCAGCGCCTGCCCGCCGGCCGGGTCGCGGCTGATCAGCAGCACGGTGTCGTCGCCCGCGATGGTGCCGATGATCTCGTAGACCTCGGCCGTGTCGATCGCCGAGGCCAGGAACTGGGCCGCGCCGGGCGGGGTGCGCAGCACCACCAGGTTGCCCGAGGCGGTCGCCGAGACCATCAGTTCGCCGGCGAGACGCGCCATCCGCCCCTCGCTGGCCGACTCCCCCATCGGGGCGCGCGGGGTGCGGTCGCCGCCCTCGGCGGGCACCGCGTAGATCAGCGCGCCGTCCCGGTTGCGGATCTTGACCGCCCCCAGCTCGTCCAGGTCCCGGGAGAGCGTGGCCTGGGTGACCACCAGCCCGTCGTCGGCCAACAGCTTGGCCAACTGGCTCTGCGAGCGCACGGGCTGACGGGTCAGCAGGTCCACGATCCGGCGGTGGCGCGCGGTGCGGGTCTGCGGAACCTGCGGCGTCGGCCCGGCGGGCTGGAGATGAGGGGGCACGGTCATGATGATGATTCTCCCGGACTACCCTCGGCCCTGCTCGGCCGGGGCGTCCGGCGAGGTGAGCTCGGCGCGGACCTCGTCCAGGATGCCGGGCAGCGCGGCCAGGAACTCGTCCGCCTGCTCCTCGGTGAGGATCAGCGGCGGGACCAGCCGCACCGCGTCCGGCACGGCCGCGTTGACCAGGAAACCGGCCCGCTGGGCCGCCGCCTGGACCCGGGCGGCGACCGGGGCGGTGAGCACGATCCCCAGCAGCAGGCCGGCACCCCGCACGTGCGCCACCAGCGGGTCGCCGAGCGCCTCGACGCCGTGGCGCAGCCGGTCGCCGACCTTCTGCACCTGGCCCAGCAGTCCCTGCGCCTCGATGGTGTCCAGCACCGCCAGCGCCGCCGCGGCCACCACCGGGTTGCCGCCGAAGGTGGTGCCGTGCTGGCCGGGCCGCAGCAGTTCGGCCGCCTCGCCGTAGGCGATCACCGCGCCGATCGGCAGGCCGCCGCCCAGGCCCTTGGCCAGCGTGACGACGTCCGGCTCGACGCCCTCCTCCGCCTGGTGGGCCAGCCAGTGGCCGGTGCGGCCGATGCCGGTCTGGATCTCGTCCAGTACCAGCAGCGTGCCGGTGGCCCGGGTGATCTCGCGCGCCGCCCGCAGGTAGCCGGCCGGCAGCGGGACCGCGCCGTTCTCGCCCTGGATCGGCTCCAGCACGAGTGCGGCGGTCGCGGTGGTGACGGCCGCCCGCAGCGCCTCGACGTCGCCGAACGGGACGTGGGTGACGTCACCGGGCAGCGGGCGGAACGGCTCCTGCTTGCCGGGCTGTCCGGTCAGCGCGAGCGCGCCCATGGTCCGGCCGTGGAAGGCGCCTTCCAGCGCCACCAGGTGGGTGCGGCCGGTCAGCCGGCTGATCTTGAAGGCCGCCTCGTTGGCCTCGGCGCCGGAGTTGCAGAAGAAGACCCGGCCCGGCCGGTCGTCCAGGGCCAGCAGCCGCTCGGCGAGCGCGATGGTGGGCTCGGCGGTGAAGAGGTTCGAGACGTGGCCGAGCCGGCCGATCTGCTCGGTGACCGCCGCGACGATCGCCGGGTGCGCGGTGCCCAGCGCGTTGACGGCGATGCCGCCGACCAGGTCGAGGTAGGTGGTGCCGTCCGCGTCCCAGAGCCGGGCGCCCTCGCCGCGCACCAGGGGCAGGCGCGGGGTGCCGTAGTTGTGCGTGAACGCGTGCTCGTAGCGGTCCGTCAGCGCGGTGTTGGCGGTGCCGTCGGCGCTGGTGGCGTCGGTGCCCTCGGCGCCGGTGGCGTTGCCGCCGCTCGCGTCGGTGCTGTCGTGCCCGGTCATGCCAGTCCCCCCAGTACGGTGCTCTCGTCGTCCGGCACCACCATGGTGCCGATCCCCTCGTCGGTGAAGATCTCCAGCAGCAGGCTGTGCGGCACCCGTCCGTCCAGCACGCGCGCGGTGCCCACGCCCGAGCGGACCGCCTTCAGGCAACCCTCCATCTTGGGCAGCATCCCGCTGGCCAGCGTCGGCAGTATGGCCTCCAACTCGGAGGCGGACAGCTGGCTGATCACGTCGTCGGACTCCGGCCAGTTGGCGTACAGGCCCTCGACGTCGGTGAGCACCACCAGCATCTCGGCGCCCAGCGCGGCGGCGAGCGCGGCGGCGGCGGTGTCCGCGTTGATGTTGTAGACGTGGCCGTCGGTCCCGCGGGCGATCGAGGAGATGACCGGGATCCGGCCGTCCGCGAGCAGCGCCTTCACCGCGCCCGCCTCGATGTTGACGATGTCGCCGACCAGCCCGATGTCCACCTGCTCGCCGTCCACCACCGCGTAGCGCTTGACCGCGGTCATGGTGTGCGCGTCCTCGCCGGTCATGCCGACCGCGAACGGCCCGTGCGCGTTGAGCAGGCCGACCAGCTCGCGCTGCACCTGACCGGCCAGCACCATCCGGACCACGTCCATGGTCTCCGGGGTGGTCACCCGCAGCCCGTTGGTGAACGAGGACTCCAGCCCCAGCTTCTCCAACTGCGCGCTGATCTGCGGGCCGCCGCCGTGCACGACCACCGGGTGCAGGCCCGCGTAGCGCAGGAAGACCACGTCCTGCGCGAAGGCGGCCTTGAGCTCCTCGTCGACCATGGCGTTGCCGCCGAACTTGATCACCACGGTCTTGCCGTGGAAGCGCTCCAGCCACGGCAGCGCCTCGATCAGGGTGAGCGCCTTGGGCAACGCGGTGTTGTTGCGGGCCTGTTCGCCCTTGGGTGCGATCTGCACGGTCTCTGTCCCCCGGGGATCAGGTGGAGTAGGCGCTGTTCTCGTGGACGTAGTCGGCGGTCAGGTCGTTGGTCCACACCGTGGCCCCGGCCCCACCCGCGTTCAGCCGTGCGGTGATGGTGATCTGACGTCCCGTCATGTCGACCAGCGAGCGGTCCTCGCCGACCGCGCCGCCCCGGCAGACCCAGACGCCGTTGATCGCCACGTCCAGGCGGTCCGGGTCGAAGGCGGCCGCGGTGGTGCCGATCGCGGCCAGCACCCGGCCCCAGTTGGGGTCCTCGCCGTGCAGGGCGCACTTGAGCAGGTTGTTGCGGGCGATGGTGCGGGCCACCTCGACGGCCTCGTCCTCGGTGGCGGCGTCGGTCACGTCGATCCGGATGTCCTTGCTCGCCCCCTCCGCGTCGCCGATCAGCTGCCGGGCCAGTTCGGCGCAGACCCGCTCGACTGCGGCGGCGAACTCCTCGCCCTGCGGCGTCACGCCACTCGCACCGGAGGCCAGCAGCAGCACCGTGTCGTTGGTGGACATGCAGCCGTCGGAGTCGACCCGGTCGAAGGTGGTGCGGGTGGCGGCGCGCAGCACCGCGTCCAGCTCCGGGGCCGGCACCCGGGCGTCGGTGGTGAGCACCACCAGCATGGTGGCCAGGCCCGGCGCGAGCATCCCCGCGCCCTTGGCCATCCCGCCGACGGTCCAGCCCGCCGGGCTGCGCACCACCGCGGTCTTGTGCACGGTGTCGGTGGTCTTGATGGCGATCGCGGCCGCCTCGCCGCCGTGCCCGGTGAGCTCCTTGACCGCCAGCTCCACGCCCGGCAGCAGCAGGTCCATCGGCAGCCGCTCACCGATCAGGCCGGTCGAGCAGACCGCCACCTCGCCCGCCCCGACGCCCAGTTCGGCGCCGACCCGCTCCGCGGTGGCGTGCGTGTCCTGGAAGCCGGCCGGGCCGGTGCAGGCGTTTGCGCCACCGGAGTTGAGGATGACGGCGGCCAACCGGCCGTCCTTCAGCACCTGCTGGGACCAGAGCACCGGAGCGGCCTTGACCCGGTTGGAGGTGAAGACACCGGCCGCCGCGAAGGACGGGCCGTCGTTGACGACCAGGGCGAGGTCCGGGGTGCCGGAGGCCTTGATGCCGGCCGTCACCCCGGCCGCGCGGAAGCCGCGCGCCGCGGTGACGCCGATGCCCTGCGCCGCGCTCTCGCCGCCGTGGTGAGGGGTGGCCTCGCCGCTGTTCTGGGGGGTGGTCACGGTGCGACTCCGTTCACGGGAAGGCCCAGCTCCTCGGGCAGGCCGAGGGCGATGTTCATGCTCTGCACCGCGCCGCCGGCGGTGCCCTTGACGAGGTTGTCGATCGCGCTGATCGCGATGATCCGCCCGGCGTGCTCGTCCAGGGCGACCTGGACGAGGGCGGTGTTGGCGCCGTACACCGACTTGGTCTGCGGCCACAGACCCTCGGGCAGCAGGTGGACGAACGGCTCGTCGGCGAACGCCCGGGTGTAGGCGGCGCGCAGGCCGGCCGCCGTGACGCCCGGCCTGGCCTTGGCGGTGCAGGTCGCCAGGATGCCCCGGGACATCGGCACCAGGGTCGGCGTGAAGGAGATCGTCACCGGCTCCCCCGCCACCGCGCCCAGGTTCTGCGACATCTCCGGCGTGTGCCGGTGCACCCCGCCGACCCCGTACGGGGTGACCGAGCCCATCACCTCGCTGCCCAGCAGGTTGGTCTTGGCCGCCTTGCCGGCCCCCGAGGTCCCGCTGGCAGCCACGATCACCGCCTCCGGCTCGGCGAAGCCGGCCGCGTACGCCGGGAAGAGCGCCAGCGAGACGGCGGTCGGGTAGCAGCCCGGCACCGCGATCCGTCGGCTCCCCTTGAGCGCGGCCCGGTTCCCCGGCAGCTCCGGCAGCCCGTACGGCCAGGTCCCGGCGTGCGCGGAGCCGTAGAACCGCTCCCAGTCCGCCGCCTCCCGGAGCCGGAAGTCGGCCCCGCAGTCGATCACCAGGACGTCCTCGCCCAGCTCCTCGGCCACCGCGGCCGACTGCCCGTGCGGCAGCCCCAGGAAGACGATGTCGTGCCCCGCGAGTGTCTGCGCGGTCGTCGGCTCCAGCACCCGGTCGGCCAGCGCCGGCAGGTGCGGCTGCAGCTCCCCGAGCCTGGTCCCGGCGTTCGACCCGCCGGTCAGCGCCCCGATCTCCACCTCCGGGTGGCCGAGCAGCAGACGCAGCACCTCGCCACCCGCGTATCCGCTGGCTCCGGCGACGGCGACTCGCAATGCCATGACAGTTCCCTCCTAGGACTTGGCATGAATATACGCAACACGGAACATTCATGCAAGGTCCGCCGCCCGGGAGTGAGCGCTTCCGTTGGCGAGCTGAGCACGGTCACCTGGGCGAGCCCGCGCGCCGGGACGCGATCGTTGGAAGTGGGTCACGAGGAGTGGAACCGAGATCAGCTCGTCGAGCGATCGGGGCCCGGGGTCTCACGGTTCGCGCGGTTCGCGCGCAGGATCGCCGCGTCGTGGGCGGCGAGTTCCTCCGGGGTTCCGACGAGGGCAGGTCTGCAGTGGGGAGGGAGTCGGTCGACGACCATCGCGACGGCCTCCAGTGCCGTCCGGGCCGGACTCACCGACTCGCTGCGCAGGGGGCCGGCGACCCAGTACTCGCCTTCCGACGCGGGCTGGATGTACGGAACGTCCCATGCCCACTGCCATTCCGTGCAGCGGCTGAAGTGCAGCTCTCCCATCCCCGTCCAGGGGAACAACTGGCGCAGGCGGGGTTCGGCGTAGGCCGCTTCGAGCAGGTCCGGACGGACCCGCCCGTCGTCGCGGACCTTCTGCCAACCCGCTTCGACCAGGGCCCGCTGGTCCGGTGATGTCGTATCCACGGTGACCATCATCCCCGCGCTGCGGAGCCGGCTGCCGGCGAAGAGGACGATCGATGACCGGCTGAGCCTGGCGCGGCGGTTCGCACGGTTCACCGCGACATACCCGTGGGACTGGACGCCGGAGGACGTCGAGGCGTACTTCTGGTCCACCAGTGCCTGGCCGGCATCACGTTGCCGCTCGACGTTCGGACTGCTGGAGCCCTGCTCCACTTCAAGGGGTCCGGGATTGTCCGTCGCCTCCCTCACTGGAGCACGACGGTGACGCCGTGCTCGCGCAGGAGGTTCACGGTCTCCTCGAAGTAGGACAGGCTGCCGCGGTGGGCCAGAACATGCCCGGCGAGGGCGTGGCGGGCGATGGCGGCGTGGTGCCAGACGAGGGTGAACGGGGGGACGACGGAGAACCCGCCGCACAGGCAGTCCGCCACCGAGTCCAGACATATGCCGTAGTTGGCGCCAGGGCCGAGCAGGGCTTCGCCGAGCGCCAGGAGCAAGCCGCTCCGGTCGGTCACGTGCTGTCCGTCCAGGTGGTACGTCCCGCCGGAGAGGCCTTGCAGCCCGTACGGGCCGCAGCGGGTGAGGTCCAGCCACTCGGACCGGCCCTCGCTGTCGAACTGTGCCCACTGGTTGGGCCGCGTGGGAACACCATCGGACCAGATCTCCCAGACTGCGCGGGCGGCCAGGGTGGGGCGGTCGTCGCCGGGGTCGGTGATGGTGACGTCGATCAGGGCCCCGCCGAGGACGGACGGGCGTGCCTCGACGATGTGCACGTCGAGGCGGTACCGGGTCATCGTCCGGCCGTGGTGGTCGAGGGGCCGGAGCGCGATCGAATCGCCCTTCTGTGGAAGGGGACGGCACAGCAGGGCCAGAAGCGGCTCGGCGGGTTCGCAGCCGATCAGGCGCACGGGTTGGGTGGGTCGCTGCGGACGCGGGGTGAAGAGGCTGTCAATGGAACGACAGCCACCCGAAGGGCTGTCCCCCCGGATCGCGGGGAACCACAGGTCGAACCGCGGACTCGAAGGCAGCTGCTTGCCGCCCCAGAAGTCGTCCTCCCTGACACCGGTGCCCACGACGATGTCCACGCACCCGGGATCGCCCGGTGTGGGCCACTGGGCCAGGACAGCCGTGTCCTCCAGGTCCCAGAAGCGGGCCGGCCCGTCGTTCGAGGGATCCACAGGCTCGATCGAGAGCATTCCGTCCCCCAGCAGCCGCACCGGTTCGGCGCCGGCCACCACCGCCTGGACCAGCAGGCTCTCGCGCGGGCAGCCGCGCAGCGTCAGGACCTCTCGCGGCAGCGGAGGCGGGTCCATGAACAGGCCCTCGACCTCCGCGCACCGCCCCCACAGCACGCCCTCCTCACCATCGCTGTCCTCCCGCACCAGGAGATACCGGACCGGGAAGTCCCGCTCCCACCCCGCATGTTCCCCGGACCGCACGCGTCTCCCCTGCCAGCAGACTGTCTTGGCGCGCCAACCCTACGGCTCGCTGACGCCGAAGCCCTCCGAAGCCCCCATCCCGAAGTGCGGAGCTATGCGGGGCGGAGAACGGGATCGATGTCGTCCAGGATTTCGTGCAGCCGACGGGCCCCGCGGGCAACGCGGTTGTCCGTGTTCCGCGACATCTCCTCGCACAGCTGCATCGCGTTGTCCCGGTCCTCGGAGAAGATGCCGAACACGTCGAGGATTGCGGTGTGGATCCAGTCGCTGTGATTCGGGTCGGCGACTGCCAACGCGGAGGCGACTATCGTCAGTCCGACCCTGTCCTTTCGTCGCAGCACGGCTTCCGCGGTCACTCGGGTGACGAAGGTGTCCCCCGGGTCGAGCAAGAGCTCCAGCAGTGGCCCGGAGGCCTCCTGCAGGTCGGCGAAGGCCGCGAGGCCGCGACCGGCATCCGCCCGGTCGCGGTAGTCGTGGCTTCGCCCGAGCTCGCGGAGCGCCACGAAAGCCACCTGCCGCCGTTCGCTGTCCCCTTCCAGCAGGGCACGCAGTCGCCTCACCTCGGCGATCAGGCGGGGCATGTCCTGTCGCGCGGAAGCGACGAAGTCGAGATCGGCGTCCAGTTGCAGGTCCGGACCGACCTGGACCCGTTCTCCGTCGGTGAACCGGCTGAGATGGATCTCATCGTCCTCCACCGCCGTGGCCGGGGCGATCTGGATCCGGCTCGCCCCGCCGGTCGCACCGCGCGTCTCCAGCACGGGAACCCACGGACCCGTGGACGCGGCCGCGATGCGCAGCTCCATGGCATCGAGCTCTTCTTCGGTCGGCATGACCGGATCATCCACCCCGGCCGGGCAGACCGTCCACGCGATGCAAGGCCGGCCGGTGACACGGGGTAAGCCTCGGCGCCCATTACGGCCTTGCTCGCCAGGTGTCCGCAGGGGGCGAGGGGGCTGCCGTGGAACGGGGGTGGGGTTTCAGCTCCCCAGCCAGGGGATGTGGCTGTGTGTCAGCACCAGGATGATCTCGACGAACAAGGCGATGAACACCACGGCGATGACCATGGCGATCGCGCTGCCGATCCACCCGCGAATCCTGGGTGAGCCGAGCCCGGCGACCATGAGGCCGGCCACGCCCCGAACCCAGAGGGGGAGCAGGTGACTTCCGTTCCGCAGGCCGAAGGCCATCAGCACCGCGAACGGAACCGATATCAACAGGCCCTTGGAAATGTACGGCGACCGGCCGGATCTCGGGGAATCCAGGTCAACTCCCGGCGGGGGGTCGGGAATAGACGTCACATTGGGCGGCGGAGTCTTCGAGTCATCGTCGTTCAGGCGGTTGTAGTACTCGGTCATCGCCTGGTCGTAGTCGAAATCAGTCGCGTAGTCCCCGCGGCTCGGCATTGGGACACCCATGCGTGTTCTCTCTTCCCGGGACGCGAGCGGCAGCCAGAGCCTGCCGGAGGTCGGCCGGGTCACTGGATCCAGGTACGACTCCGTTCTTCCCGGGAGCCAAGATCAGCATGCCCTCGCGCGCGCCCGTCAGTTGTGCATGCACTTCCGGAATGCTCACGACTATGGCTGACGGTGCCGGAACACCTCGTAGAGCAGCCCGTCATAGGGGGAGCTCCAGTCGGCGAAAGGGACGCCGTCCAGGATCTCGTCCCCCCGCGGGTCGTCGCGGAGCGCGAGCCGTGCGGCGGCCTCCACCCGTACCTCCTCGGCCGGATCGGTGAGGCAGGCGGCGAGGGCGGCGGTGGCGTCCTGATCGTGGGTGGGCGCGGAGCCGAGGGTGCGGCAGGCTTGCTGGCGGACCGCCACGTCCGCGTCCTCGGTGCGTGCCACGGCTGCGGACAGGGCCTCGCGGTCGCCCCGTTGGATCGTGCGGTGCAGCCCCGAGAGTGCCGCGTGCCGGACCGTGGCGTCGATGTGCCGGGTGAGGGTGGTGAGCGGCCCGTCGCACCGCGGGTCCGGGGTGTCGGCCAGTCCGGCGGTGAGCCACCAGGCGACGCGGGGGTCCGGCTCGCTCGCCACCCAGGGCAGGAAGAGGTCGACGAGTGGCCCCTCGAACGGCGCGTCGTCACTCTCGTCGAAGAGAGCCATCAACCGCAGGACCATCGCGCCGAAGTAGCGCTCCAACGGGTCGGGCCGCTCGCGCAGGGCGGCGGCCGCGTCCCAGGTGGCGGGGGTGCGTCGCCCGGAGAGGGTGTCGGTCGTCGCCCACCACACGTCGTGGTCGACGTCGGGCTCGGCCAGCGCGCGGGAGAGCAGGTCGTCGAAGGGCGTCGCGATGCCGTACGACCTCTCCAGTCCGGTGAGTATCGCCGCGTGCCCGGTCCTGACCGTCAGGCCGCCCAGGGAGAGTTGCTCGCACAGGGACCCGGAATCGGACCGGACGGCACGGCGGTCGACCGGACCCCGCCCACCGCTCCTGCGGCCCAACTCGGCCACGACGTCCGTCCCGTGCCAGTGCCTGGCCAAGGCCAGGGCGTCGCGCCCTTCGGCGTCCTTGATCCACAGGTGGGCGCCACGGCCGACCATCATGCTCGTGAGGTCGCCGGCGCCCAGCTCGATCGCGCGCAGCAGCGGGGTGCGGCCGAGGGCGTCGGCGCGGTCCGGGCTCGCGTACGCGCTGAGGAGGGTCTCCACCATCGGGAGGTCGAAGGCCTCCACCGCCAGGCACAGGACGGGAGTGCCGTGCTCGTCGACGGTGTCGGGGTCGGCGCCTGCCCGCAGCAGGGTGTCCACCGCCTGCACGTCCCCGTCCCGTACCGCGGCTGTGAGTGGTTCCACCGTCGTGCCTCCCCGTTCACCTTCGGTGGGGCCCGTCGCACGGCGCGACGGGCCCGCGGACGTCACTTGGTGGTGAGCAGGGCCGTGAGCTCCTTGCTGAGGTGCGGGCCGAGCTGGCCCCAGCCGTCCTTGTAGCCGTAGACGGCGGCCAGGGTGCGGGCCTCGTAGTCGCCGTTCATGATCTCGATGTCGTCGGCGGTGATGAGGGCCGGGTGGGCGACGCCGAGGGCGCCCGAGACCTTGATCAGCTCCTTGCGCAGGGTGCGCAGGTAGACGGCGGCCCGGGTGGACTTGGAGGTCGGGTCCAGGCCGCGGGACAGCCACGGGTTCTGGGTGGCGATGCCGGTGGGGCACTTGTCGGTGTGGCACTTCTGCGCCTGGATGCAGCCGATGGAGAGCATCGCCTCGCGGGCCACGTTGACCATGTCGGCGCCCAGGGCGAAGGCGACCGCCGCGTTCTCGGGCAGGCCGAGCTTGCCGGAGCCGATGAAGGTCAGGTCGTCGGTCAGTCCCTGCTCGGCGAAGGTGCCGTAAACCCGGGAGAAGCCCATCCGGAAGGGCAGCGACACCGAGTCGGTGAAGATCAGCGGCGCCGCGCCGGTGCCGCCCTCGCCGCCGTCGACGGTCACGAAGTCGACGCCGCGGTCGCCGCGCGCCATCAGCGTGGCCAGCTCCTGCCAGAAGCCCAGCTCGCCCACCGCGCTCTTGATCCCGACCGGCAGACCGGTCTCGGTGGCGAGCAGTTCGACGAAGTCGAGCATCGAGTCGACGTCGTGGAAGGCGGTGTGCCGCGAGGGGGAGGCGCAGTCCTTGCCGGCCGGGATGCCGCGGATCGCCGCGATCTCCGGGGTCACCTTGGCGCCCGGGAGCATGCCGCCCAGCCCCGGCTTGGCGCCCTGCGAGAGCTTGATCTCTATCGCCCTGACCGGGGCGCCGGCGACGGCCTCCTTGAGCTTGGCGAGGTTGAAGCTGCCGTCCTCGTTGCGGCAGCCGAAGTACGCCGTGCCGATCTGCAGGACGAGGTCACCGCCGTTGCGGTGGTGCGGCGAGAGCCCGCCCTCACCCGTGTTGTGCATCGTGCCCGCCAGCGCCGCGCCCTTGTTGAGCGCCGTGATGGCCGCGCCGGAGAGCGATCCGAAGCTCATCGCGGAGATGTTCACCACGCTCGCGGGCCGGAAGGCCTTGGCGCGCCCGCGCGGCCCGCCCAGCACCTTGGCCGAGGGCAGCGGGGCCTGCGGGTCGTGCGCGTCGGGCAGGGCGCCGGCGAAGGTGCGCTGCTTGAGGTAGGCGTGCCCCTGCACGTGCTCGACGTCGACGTCGGTGCCGAACCCGAAGTAGTTGTTCTCCTCCTTCGCGGAGGCGTAGATCCAGCTGCGCTGGTCACGACTGAACGGGCGCTCCTCCTCGTTGGAGGTCACGATGTACTGCCGCAGCTCCGGCCCGATGGTCTCCAGCAGGTACCGGGCGTGCCCGACCACCGGGAAGTTGCGCAGCAGCGCGTGCTTCTTCTGGATGAGGTCGCGGGCAGCCAGGAGCGCCACCGCTGTCGCGGCGGCCGCGCCGATCCTCCGGCCGTTCATGAGGGTTCCTCCTCGGTGCGCGCCTGCGGCGCCCTGCGGCGGAGGCGTGGTGTCGTGTGGGGCGTTGGACGGCGGGCACACGACCAGGCGGGCATCAGCGTCCGACGAAGGAGAATGCGAATCGATAGTAGGAGGCCGTGCGGAGGGGCCCGCGGCCAGGGGCCCCGACCGTGGTCGGGGCCCCTGCCTCCGGACCCGGCCGTGGTCAGCGGGCGGTCGCGGCGCCGAACCAGCGGGGCAGTCGGGTGAGGAGGTCCTGCTGGTCCTCGCCGACCCAGGCCACGTGGCCGTCCGGTCGCAGCAGCACGGCGGGGACGTCCAGTTCGTCGCCGTGGTCGCCGAGGTCGACGACGTGGTCGACGCGGTCGGTCCAGCCGGCGACCGAGAGGCGGCCGGTGCGGTCGAGCAGCAGGCCGCGGCCGCCGTGCATCAGCTCGTAGAGGCGGCCCTGCTGCAGCCGCACGTCCCGCAGCCGCCGGCCGAGCAGGTCGTGGCCCTCGCCGAGGTCGTAGCGGACCTCGACCGCGGTGATCATCCCGGTCACGTGGCGGTTCACCTCCTCGAAGTCCATCAGTTTCGAGAAGAGTTCACGCAGCGCGACCGCGCCCGGGTCGGTCCCCAGCAGGGTGATCTGCGCGCGGGTGTTGTCCAGCACGCGGGCGCCCACCGGGTGCCGTTCGGCGTGGTAGCTGTCCAGCAGCCCCTGCGGCGCCCAGCCGTTGACCGCCGCGGCCAGCTTCCAACCGAGGTTGAAGGCGTCCTGCACGCCGAGGTTGAGCCCCTGCCCGCCGGTCGGCGGATGGATGTGCGCCGCGTCCCCGGCCAGCAGCACCCGGCCGACCCGGTAGTGCTCCACCTGGCGGGTGGCGTCGCCGAACCGGGAGAGCCAACGCGGCGAGTGCGCGCCGAAGTCGGTGCCGGCGACGTCCCGCAGCCGCTGCCTGAACTCCTCGAGGGTGGGCCCGGTCGTGCGGTCCTCGGCCACGCCGTCGGCGGGCACGATCACGCGGTACACCCCGTCGCCCTCGGGGATGGCGCCGAAGCGCAGGTGGGTCCGGCGGACCTCCTCGACGACGGCGGCCACGGTCGCCGGGTCCTCGGCCAGCTCCAGGTCGCCGAGCAGCGTCTCGACCCTGGCGGGCTCGCCGGGAAAGCCCACGCCGAGCAGCTTGCGCACCGTACTGCGGCCGCCGTCGCACCCGACGAGGTAGCGCGAGCGCAGCCGCCGGCCGTCCGCCAGCTCGACGCAAACGCCCGCCTCGTCCCCGGCGCCGTCCCCGTCCTGGGTCAGGGCGACCACGTCGCAGCCGCGCCGGATCTCGACGCCGAGTTCGACGGCGTGCTCCTCGAGCAGCCGCTCGGTGGCCGGCTGCGAGATGGCGAGGCCGTACGGGTGGGCCGTGTCCAGCCGGTCCGGCCACGGCTTGACGATGCCGCCGAAGAGACCGCCGGCCTGGAACTTCTCACCGACCGCGAGAAACCGCTCCAGCAGGCCGCGCTGGTCCAGCATTTCGACGCTGCGCGCATGCAGACCGCGCCCGCGGGACTGCGAAGTCGGCTCGGTCAACTTCTCGAGCACCACCACGTGCACGCCGGCCAGCCGCAACTCACCGGCCAGCATCAGGCCGGTCGGTCCGGCGCCGACCACGATCACGTCAATCATCAGAACACCCATTCAACGGGATCGGATAACGGCCTTCGTGCATCCGGCAATTCCGCGGGACCAGGCCGTGGCCGACCATTCTGGGACATCGACCGGGCCTTGTCGCAAGCCCCCTGGTGCGCTATACGTTGAGAGTGGCAAGGAGTGGATGACCTCCTTGCCTCTGCTTTTGCCTCGGCCCTACTGGCTCAGGTAGTGCAGGAATGCCGCGGCATCGACTCCCGGCGCATGGTCGGCCAGGAGGACGGCGAGCCGGGCGGCCAGCTTTCGTCGTCGTCACCCTCGGCCTCACCGGAGCGGCCAAGATGCTCCACGGCATAGGCCTGGGTGAGGCAGGCGAGCAGCACCAGGAAGTCCGCCGGCGTGGGGGCGACCCAGAACGGCCGCCATGAGCCCGTGCCGTGGACGGCGATGCCGACCCGGGTGCCCGGCGCCGCGGTGTCGGCGATGAACGGATCTCCCGAGTGGTCGGTGATGACCACCCACGCGTCCGGCCACCCCTCCAGCCGGTGCCCGCCGGTGCCGTGCCAGCGGTAACAGGACTGGCGGGACACCAGGTCCCGGGCGGGCACGAGGGTGATGCCCCCGAGCGGGGCGGGGATGTGGACCGGGTCGAGTGGCCCGAACGTCGCGTAGAGGTTCACCAGTTCCGGCGACAGCGGCAGGTCCCGGGCCGCCGTCCGCAGGTCGGCGGCCGGGCAGGGCCCGAACTCCGCGGTGACGCCGGCACGGTGGAGCACCTCGGTCAGCATCGTCATGGCCGACCCGGCCGCCTCTTCGGACTGTGGCATGCTGCGGAGCATACGACCGGGGCTGCGGCGATTTCGTCCCCTCGGTGCGGTGGTCGATGCTGATCGGCATGCCGTCGACCCCCGCGCTGACCCACTGGGACAGCCCCTTCGTCAACTTCGTGACGTTCGCCTTCCCCGACGGGCTCGGGGACGCCTGCCGGTGGGTCCACCTGAAGCGCTTCCACCTGCCGGCCGGCGCGCCGCGGGACGACCGGGCCCTGCTGACCGCCCTGATCGCCCATCCGGAGTTCCGCGACACCTACGACGGCGCCGGCGTCTGGCTCGAGCCGCGCCACGGCCAGTGGTGGTCGGACCGCATCACCCCGGACAGCTACCTGGCCGTCGACGACGCCACCGCGACCGGCGTGATCCGCTCCTGGGCCGCTCCCGTCGACGGCATCGCCCTCCCGGCCGAACTCGACCAGCGGCTGCACGAAGCGGTCTTCACGCCGATCCACCGGGCGACCAGTCGCTACGAGCTCGGGGAGCTCCCCGAGGACGCGCACCACGACTACGGCCCCATCCACATGGAGTTCCACGAGCTGGTCCTCATCGACCGCCCCGCGGGCGTGCTCACCCTGCTGGTCGCCGCCGACGACTGAGCCCGACGACGACGGGGGCGGCGACGGGAGCGGCGACGGGGGCGGGGCCCGCGCTCACATCGGGAGCGAGTGCAGGCGGACCGGCCCGGGGGGCCAGGCCGCGCCGGGGTGCAGGGGCGTCCACAGGGTGCGCAGCGGCATGAGCGTGGGGCCGATGGGCTGCTCGACGTGCACGTCCTCGTCGATGGGGTGCCAGCCGAGCCGCCCGTAGAGGGGGACCAGTGGCGGCCGGCAGAAGAGCAGTCCGTAGCGCGGCCCCATCGTGCGGGCGTGGTCGAGGGCCGCGGCCACGACCAGCCGGGCCAGCCCCTGGCCGCGCTGGTCGGCCGCGACGGCCACTCCCCCGACGCCCACCGCCTCGGTGGCGGCTCCGCCGATCGACAGCGGCAGCCTGAGCAGGCCGGCGTGGGCCACCAGGCGGCCCTGCCGGGTGACGCCGAAGTGGTGCTCCTTGGGGAGCCAGGTCAGGCCGGTGTCCGCGACGCCGAAGGGGTCGGCGCCGTCGCCGAGGATGCCGTTCTGCTCGGTCCTCGTGTACCGGGCGAGCCGCAGCACGGTCGGCGGCGCGGGGGACGGGTGATCGGTCATCCCGCCATGATCGCGTTCGCGGCGTGCGGTGACCAGCCCTCCCCCGCCCGGGCGGCCAACTGCGACACCCGACCTGCCAAGCCCGCTGAGTAAAGAATTCTTGACACCATGTCGAGGCTGCTTCACACTCCCGAGTGTCAGGTTTTCTTTACATCCCAGGGGAGCGGGCATGGCGTACGAAGAGAAACGGGCCTGGATCATGGTCCTGGTCACGGTGGTGTCCTACACCGCCTACCTGGTCGTGCTGCTCGGCCGGGCGGGCGGCGCGCCGCTGGCCCACGCGTCCTACGGGGCGCTGCTGGTGTGGACCGTGGGGGCCTCGATCGTGGCGTCGATCGCGCTGAACATCGCGGTGGCGCTCGCCTCGCCCAGGGGGGCGAACACCAAGGACCAGCGCGACCGCGAGATCCACCGCTTCGGCGAGTACGTCGGGCAGTCGTTCCTGGTGATCGGGGGCGTGGCCGGGCTGGGCCTGGCGCTGGCCCGCGCCGACCAGTTCTGGATCGCCAACGCGATCTACCTGGCCTTCGTGCTCTCCGCGCTGCTCGGCTCGACCGCGAAGATCGTCTCCTACCGGCTGGGCTTCCACCCGTGGTGAAGCCGACCCGGGTCACCAACTCCATCCGCGCGCTGCGCTTCGCCCACGACGAGATGACCCAGGCCGAACTCGCCCGCCGCATCGGTGTCACCCGGCAGACCGTCATCGCCATCGAACAGGGCCGCTACTCGCCCTCCCTGGAGATGGCCTTCCAGATCGCCCGGGTGTTCGGCGTCCCGCTCGACGACGTGTTCCAGTACCCCGCAGAAGGCCGGTACCCCGCAGAAGGAGAGACCCCGTGAACGCCTCCGCCTCCGAGACCCAGACCGGGAGCGACGCCGGCCCGCCCAGGATGCGGGCCGTCGTGCACGACTCCTACGGGCCGCCGTCCGAGGTCCTGCGCCTCGACGAGGTCGACCGCCCGGTCCCCGGCAGCGGTGAGGTCCTCGTACGGGTGCACGCGGCCGCCGTCGACCAGGGCGTCTGGCACCTGACCGCCGGGCGGCCCTACCTGGTCCGCGCCATGGGCTTCGGGCTGCGGGCGCCCCGGAACCGGATCCGGGGCACCGACCTCGCCGGACGGGTCGAGGCCGTCGGCCCGGATGTCACCCGCTTCCAGGTGGGCGACGAGGTGTACGGCACCGGAGCCGGCACCTTCGCCGCCTACGCCTGCGCCCGGCAGGACCGGATCGCGCTGAAGCCGGCGAACGTCGACTTCGGTGCGGCCGGCGCCGTCCCGATCTCCGCCTGCACCGCCCTGCAGGCCCTGCGCGACAGCGGGAACCTGACGGCCGGTCAGCGCGTCCTGGTGATCGGGGCGGGCGGCGGGGTCGGCACGTACGCCGTCCAGCTGGCCAAGTCCTACGGCGCCCACGTGACCGGCGTGTGCAGCACCGGCAAGACGGACCTGGTGCGGTCGATCGGCGCCGACGAGGTGATCGACCACACCCGCGAGGACGCCACCGACGGCACCCGTCGCCACGACCTCGTCCTCGACATCGCCGGCAACCGCCCGCTGCGGCACCTGCGCCGCGCCCTGACGCCGCGCGGCACGCTCGTCATGGTCGGCGGCGAGGGCGGCGGCCGGTGGCTCGGCGGCACCGACCGGCAGGTGCGGGCGCTGCTGCTGTCGCCGTTCGTCGGCCAGCGCCTGCGCCCGCTGCTCTCCGATCAGCGCCACGACGACCTCCGGTTCCTCGCCGGGCTCATCGAGTCCGGCGCCGTGACGCCGGTCGTCGACCGGACGTTCCCGCTGGCCGAGGTCGCCGACGCGGTCGGCTACCTGCGGGCGGGCCGGGCCCGCGGCAAGGTCGTCATCACGGGGTGAGGAAGGGCGGGGGACCAGGGGGCGCCGGGCGTCGACGGAATGGGCCGGCGGGCGATTTCCGAACGGGTGCCTAAGGGCTGCCGAACGGCCTGTCGAACGGGCGGCGAACGGGCTGCCGAATGGCTCATCGGGAATTCACCGTCTCCGATCTGCGAGCCCCTGACGAAAAGCACCTCGCAGGCGCGAGTGGGGTCGGGCGGGGGTCGGAATTCCTGGCTAGGGTCGATGGCGTACGGCAGGCGGGAAGCCTGCTCCCCCTCAATCCCTGCGAGGTTGTTCGTCCATGACTCTGAGCATCCGCAACCAGATTCCCGGCACGGTCAGCTCCGTCACCACCGGCGAGGCGATGGCCACCGTGAAGGCCCGGCTGACGGGCGGCCAGGAGATCACCGCGGCCATCACGGTGGACGCCGTCAAGGAGCTCGGGCTCGTCGAGGGCACCGCGGTGCGGGCCGTGGTGAAGTCCACCGAGGTGGCCCTGGCCACCGGACCGGTCGCCGGTCTGAGCATCCGCAACCAGCTCCCCGGTACGGTCACGGACATCGCCGCCGGCCCCGCGATGGCCACCGTGAAGGTCTCCATCGCCGGCGGCGAGCTGACCGCCGCGATCACCCGGGACGCGGTCACCGAGCTGGGTCTGGCCGCCGGATCGAGCGTGGTCGCGCTGATCAAGTCGACCGAGGTCGCACTGGCCACCGTCTGACCCCCTGCTCCCCCTTCGGCCCCGGTGGGGGCCGGCTGACCGGCGGGGCACCCCCGCCGGTCAGCCGTGCGCGCGGCGGTGGGCGGCCACCCGTTCGCGGGTCGCGCAGCGGCGCGAGCAGTAGCGGCGCGGCAGGCCGCTGCCCTGGGTGAGGTAGACGTTGCGGCAGCCGGACGCCGCGCAGAGGCCGCCGGGCGGACGCTGCTGGTCCCAGATCAGGACCGTCATGGCCAGGCAGGACGAGGCCAGGAACCACTCGCCCCACGGGGCGTCGTCGTCACCGTCGAGGTGCGGGTGCCAGGGGGCGGCGCCGCCGTGCGAGGTGAGCCGCAGGGCGCCGGTGGTACGTGCGAGCAGCAGGTTCAACTCCCGGGCGGCGACGCCGGTTTCGGTGGCGGCGAGGACCTCGCGCAGCAGCTGGGCGACCGCCCGCATCGCGGCGACGTCGTCCTCGTCCAGGTCGATCGGCTCCGGCTCGCCGTGCTCGCGCAACACGGCGGCGATCGCCTCCGGCGTCGGGTCCTCCACGGCGAGGGCGTTGACCAGGGCGGCGGTGCGGCGGGCGGTCGCGAGCACCGAGTGGCGGGTGGACCAGTCGTCCGGGGTAGGGGGCACCCGGCGAATGTAACGCATCTGGTCAAGTTTTACGTTACCTGCGTAACGTGCCGGGCATGCGAAACCGTTACCCGGGCCTGCGCTACGCGGCCGGTGCCGCGGCGGCCCGCACCGGCGACGAGATGGCGGGGCCCGCCCTGCTGCTGGCCGCCCTCGCCACCACCGGCTCGACCGCCGCGGCCGGCACCCTGCTGGCCGCGATCACCGTCGCGGCGGCGCTCGGCGGCCCGGCCATCGGCGTGCTGCTCGATCGGGCCCGCCGGCCGGGCCGGCTGCTGGCCCGGGCGCTGGGCGGCTACACGGTCGCGCTCGCCGCCGTACCGCTCTGCCTGACCCGCCTGCCGTTCGGCGCGACCGTCCTGCTGGCAGTGGGGGCAGGACTGCTCGGACCGGCCCTGTCCGGCGGGTGGACCTCGCAGCTGCCGCGGGTGGTGCCCGCGGCAGCGCTCGCCCGGGCCGGTGCGCTCGACGCGATGACCTTCAGCCTGGCCGCCCTGCTGGGACCGGCGCTGGCCGGACTCGCCGCGGCGCTGGTCGGGGCGGCGGGCGCGGTGCCGGCGGGGGCCGCGCCGGTCTGCCCGGGGCGGCCCCCGGCGCGGGCGAGGCCCCCGCGCGGGGGCGCTGGCCGGGGGGGCGGGCGCGGTGCCGGGGGCGGCCGCGCTGATCTGCCTGGCGCTGCCCGCGGCGCTGACCCTGCCGTCGGCGCCGGCCGAGCCGACCGACGGTGCGGCGGCGGTCGACCCGGCCCCGCCGATCCGGGCCGAACTCGCCGCGGGACTGCGGGCGATCGCCCGCAGCGCGCCGCTGGCGCGGGCGACGGTGACCTCGGTGGTCTCCTGCGCGGGGCAGGGCATGCTGGTCGCCTGCGGGCCACTGCTCGGCGCGCGGGCGCTGGGCGCGGCCGACCGTGGCGCGCTGCTGCTCTCCGCGACGGCCGCCGCGGCGCTGGTCACCACTGCGCTGCTGGCCCGACGGCCGCCGCCCATGCCGCGACTGCTGCGCCCGGACGCCGTCCTGCGGGCCGCCACCCTGGTGCTGGCCGCCGCCCTGCTGCTCGTCGCCACCGGGTGGCCGCCCCTGGTGGTGGCCGGCGCGCTGCTGGTCGGGGTGGGCGAGGGGCCGCAGCTGAGCGCCCTGATCGCGGTGCGCCACCGGGAGGCGCCGCCGCGGCTGCGCGGCCAGGTCTTCACCACGGGCGCGAGCCTCAAGACCACCGGCTGGGCGCTCGGCGCGGGCCTGGCCGGGCTGGGCGCCGACCGCTCGCTCACCGGCACCCTGCTGGCGGCCGGCGGGGTGCTGCTGCTCGGCGCCCTGGCCGGCGCCGGCTGCCGCGGTCGGCACGACGGGCACCCACCCCCCATCACCACTGCTCAGAGCCGGTCGTAGACCTCGGCCAGCCGGCGCAGGACGTCGCCGGCGGCCTCCAGGGCGGCGGCGTCGTGGTGGGCGAGGGCCTCGCTCAGCGCGGTCGCGAGGGTGAGCTCGCGCTCCTGGTGGCGGCGCCGGCCGGCCTCGGTGAGCGAGACGACCACGGAGCGCCGGTCGCCGGGCACCTTGTCGCGGCTCACGTAGCCGGCCGCCTCCAGGCCGTTGACCAGCTGGGTCGCGGCGGCTCCGGTGGTCTCGGTGGAGGCGGCCAGCCGGCCGATCGGCAGCGGCCCCTCCTCCGCCAGCACCCGCAGCGCGCGGGCGTGGGTGAGCGAGAGCGCGCCGGGCGTGCGGGTGGCGCGACCGCGCAGCCGCGAGTCGGCGGCGCTGAGGCTGTAGGCGGCCCGGGACAGGCGGCCGAGCGCCTGGTCGCGGTCGGCGGTGGGCGGGGGTGTGGACACGGGGGCTCTCCCAGCGAGGTCGGATCAGCTGGCTCGGGTCGGCGAGCTCGGGTTGACAGACACCCTAGCCTCAGTACTTAAATATAAGTACTTAGCCATTGGCCGACGCGCTCCCCACGCCGGCCGTCCGCTGGAAGGAACCTCCCATGACCGTGCGTTCGACCGGCCAGAGCTGGGCCCTGGACATCGCCCTCGCGCAGGGCGGCTTCGATGCCCTGCACCCCGAGGCCAAGGGCACCCTGGAACAGCTCG
The DNA here is from genome assembly GCF_039528135.1 of Kitasatospora nipponensis. Lineage (NCBI taxonomy): Bacteria > Bacillati > Actinomycetota > Actinomycetes > Kitasatosporales > Streptomycetaceae > Kitasatospora > Kitasatospora nipponensis. The sequence continues at coordinate 52,032 of NZ_BAAALF010000011.1, forward strand.
GGCACGACCACACCGACTTCGACAAGGTCTTCGCCCTGGTCCGCAGCGGCGCGATGCTGCCCAAGGCGTGGGCGACGGTGGCCGGCCAGACCGAGGAGCGGGCCGCCCACCACGAGCGCGGCGGGTTCGAGCAGACCGCCGCCGACCTGTACGTCCGGGCCGCCGTGATGTGGGGCCGGGCCCAGTACTCCGTCTTCGACGCCGCCGATCCGCGCAAGGCGGCCTTCCGCACCCGCACCGACCACTGCGTCGAGCGGCTCGGCGCGCTGCGCGGCGGGCGGGTGCGCCGGGTCGTCCTGGACTTCGAGGGCGGCCTGATCCACGCCCTGCTGCACCTGCCGGCCGGCCCGGTGCAGGGCGCCCCCGCGGTGATCCTCGGACCGGGGATGGACATGATCAAGGAGGACTACATCTACGCCGCCGAGCGCTACTACACCTCGCGCGGCATGGTCGCCCTGTCGATCGAGGGACCGGGCCAGGGCGAGTCCCGCGCCGGCGGCGTGACCGTGGACCTCACCAACTACGAGCGGGCGATCGGCCGTTACCTCGACCACCTGACCACGCTGCCGGAGGTCGACCCGCTGCGGATCGGCATGTTCGGCATCAGCATGAGCGGCTACTGGGGCTCGCGCGCGGCGGCCACCGACGGCCGGCTGGCGGCGCTGGCCGCCTTCGAGGCGGTCACCGGCGACTTCGAGACGATCTTCGAGCGGGCCCAGCCGACCTTCAAGAACAACTACATGTACATGGCCGGCTACACCGACGAGGCGGCCTTCGACCGCGACCTGGCGGCCCGGATGCCGCTGGGCGACCTGGTCGGCGAGATCGACTGCCCGGTGCTGTTCGGCATCGGCGAGTTCGACGAGCTCACTCCTCTGGAGCAGGCCCTGGCGAGCTACCGGCGGATCACCGCGCCGAAGGAGATCCGGGTCTACGAGAACGAGTTCCACCCGCTGGGCGGAGTCGCCGCGGAGGTCTTCCGGTTCGGCGCCGAGTGGCTGGAGCGGGCGCTGGACGGCGAGTTCGCCGAGCCAGGCCGCGACGTGCGGCACTACGTCCACCGCGACGGACGCACCACCGACGGCACCGCGCACCCCTCCTGGTGGCTCGGCGCGGTGCCCGCGCAGCTCGCCGACCCCGCGTGACCTGCCGCCGCCCCGCCCGGCCGCCGCGATCAATTCGGTTGCCGGGCAGGGCGGACGGACGGTACCAAGGCGGCATGATGCGAGGCACACTGATCGGGCTACGGGCCCGACACGAGGACGACGTACCGATCCTGCACCACGAGCTCTACGAGGACGTGCCCACCCGGGCGGCGGCCGACACCCGTCCCTGGGTCCCGGTGCCCGCCGGGTCGGACCAGTCGCCGTTCGCCGTCACCGCGCCCAACCCGGACGTGGCGTTCTTCTCGATCGTCCTGCTGGAGACCGGCGAACTCGCCGGTGAGGCCCTGCTCTGGGGCATCGACACGCACAACCGGGTCGCCCACCTGGGCCTGGCGCTGCGCCCCGCGTTCCGCGGGCGCGGGCTCGGCACGGACACCGTGCGGGTGCTGTGCGAGTACGGCTTCGCGGTGCGCGGGCTGCGGCGGCTGCAGTTGGAGACGCTGAGCGGCAACGGGCCGATGGTGGCCGCAGCCAGGGGCGCGGGGTTCGTCCACGAGGGCACCCTGCGGTCCGCCGCCTGGGTGTACGGCGCGGTGGCCGACGAGGTCCTCTACGGCCTGCTGGCCGAGGAGTGGAAGCCGGCGTAGGTGGTCCGCCGTCAGCGGGCCACCGAGCACGGCCGACGACAAGCGGCCGACAGTAAGCGGGCGACGGTAGGCGGGCGACGGTAGGCGGGCGACGGCGCGGCGACCCGGGGGCGGGGTCCCCCGGGCGGCCGAGCCGCCGCGCGTTCACTGCCTGACGGCCCGCAGGACGACGAACTTCGGGTTCCCGGCCACCAGTTCGCAGCGCCCGAAGAGCCGGCGGAGCTTGAGGTGGTAGCCGAGGTGGCGGTTGCCGACGATCCACAGCTCGCCGCCGGGGCGCAGCGCGCGCCGGGCCCCGGTGAACATCCGCCAGGCGGTGGCGTCCGTGGTGGCCTGGTGCGAGTGGAACGGCGGGTTGCTCAGGACCAGGTCGACCGAGCCGGCGCCGACGGCGTCCAGCGCGTCGCCGGCCAGGAACTCGGCGGGCGCGTCCGGGCCCGCGTTGGCCCGGAAGGTGGCCTCGGCGGAGGCGAGCGCCGGGAACGACTCGTCGATGAAGGTCAGTTCGGCCCGCGGGTTGGCAAGCGCCGCGGCGGTGCCCAGCACGCCGTTGCCGCACCCGAGGTCGACCACCCGGTCGGGCCCCTGACGGTGCGGCAGGTGCTGCAGGAAGAACCGGGTCCCGATGTCCAGGTGCTCGGCGCAGAAGACGCCGGCGTGGTTGGTGACGGTCCGGCCGGCGAGCACGCCGAGGTCGTCGGGGAGGGCGTAGCGCAGCGGCCAGGGGCTGGCCGGGCGGGTGGCGGCGAGCGCCGGATCGGGGACGCAGAAGATCAGCCGCGCCTTGCGCCGGGCCAGCGAGGTGCGGGTCGGGCCGAGGATCCGCTCGAAGAGCCGCAGCGTGGAGGTGTGGATCTCGGTGACCATGCCGGTGCCGATGACGACCGTGCCCGGGTGGATCGCCGGGGCCAGCCGGTGCAGCTGGTCCTCCAGCAGCGCCAGGCTCTTGGGGACGCGCACCAGCAGCAGGTCGATCCGCTCGGGCGGCGCGTCCGCGGTGCTGAGCAGCCGCACGGCGTCGGGGGCGAACCCGGCGCGGGCGAGGTTGGCGGCCGTGGCCTGCCGGCCGAGGAACGAGTCGGTGATCAGGACCTGCTCGCCGCCCGCCACCGAGGCGGTCCCGGCGGTACGGGCGGTGGCCAGCGCCGTGGTCAGCGAGCCCCAGCGGTCGCCGAGCACCACCGCGGCGCCGGCGAGGTCGACCGGTGCGGCCGAGCCCGGCAGCTCGCCGTGCTCCTCGTCGCCGTGCCGGTGGTCGCCGTGCAGGTGGTGCAACAGGTACTCGTCGGCGGCGTCCCAGGCGCGGAGCCGGTCGCGGGGGTCCTCGGGGAACCGGGTGAGTGGGAGCTCGCCCCAGGGCGTGGTGAAACCGTTCATCGTGCGTTCAGGCTAGCCGAGGTGGCGACGGCACCGATCCGCGCCGAGCGGGCGCGACCGGCGCCGAGCGGGCCCGCGGACCCGCCCGCGCTAGGCTGGCCGTCGATGATCACCGCGTGGCCGGGCCGGCCAGGCGCTCGACGGCCAGGGGGGCATGGTGGGGGAACGGCTTGCGGTGGTGTCGGGAGGCGGCACCGGCATCGGCAAGGCGATCGCGCGGGAGCTCGCCGCCGGCGGCGACCGGGTGGTGATCCTGGGACGGCGCGCGGAGGTCCTGGAGCAGGCCCGCGCGGAGATCGACCAGGCGGTCGGCGCCGGGCGGGTGGTACCGGTCCGGGCCGACCTGTCCGACGCCGACCAGGTGTCCGGGGCGGTCGCGGAGATCACCGCGCTGGGACCGGTGGACGTCCTCGTCAACAACGCGGGGGCGGTGATCAGCGCCCCCGAGGACGACACGCTGCCCGCCCTGGCCCGCGCCTGGCGCCGGGACCTGGACACCAACCTGCTGACCGCCGTCCTGCTCACCACCGCCCTGCAGGAGCACCTGCGGCGGCCCGGCGGCCGGCTGATCATGATCAGTTCCGCCGCGGCGCAGCGCGGCGGGGCCGGCTCCCACTCGGCCGGCTCCTACGCGGCCGCGAAGGCCGCCCTGCACGGCTGGGCGTTCGGCCTGGCCCGCCAGCTGGGCCCGGACGGCATCACGGTCAACGTGCTCGCCCCCGGCTACGTCGCCGACACCGAGATCTTCGGTGACCGGTGGAGCGCCGAGTTCCATGCCGACAAGGTCGCCGACACCCTGGTGGGCCGGGCCGGGACGCCGGCCGACGTCGCCACGGCCGTCCGGTACATCGCCTCACCGGCGGGCGGCTACCTCACCGGCCAGGTCATCGGTCTCAACGGCGGTGCGGTGCTGGGGCGCTGAGCTGGGCACGGCGCTGGCCCCGAAACCTGGCCCCGAACCCTGGGCGCGGCACCGCGGTCGGGTAAATCGCTCGACGGCGGCCGGGTGAGTGGATCTAGGGTGACCCGGTGACCCATGACACCACGCTGCCCGCCGAGTACGCCGGCCTGCCGCTCAACCAGTTCGCCTTTCCCGGGCCGCTGCGTGACCGGTTGGTCGCGGCGATCCTCGACGGCACGAAGACCTCGACCACCGGACTGCTCGCCGACCTCGAGCACGAGAACGAGCCGCTGCCGGTGGTCGGCGGGCGGTCGGTGGTGCCCGACTCGGCCGAGCGGCCGGTCGCCGTGCTGGAGACGACGGGCGTGCGGGTCGTCCGGCTGGCCGAGGTGGACCTCGCCCACGCGGTGGACGAGGGCGAGGGCGACACCACCGTGGCCCAGTGGCGGGCGGGGCACGAGCGGTTCTGGCACAGCCCGCAGATGCGCGAGGCGTTGGCGGACCCGACGTTCACCGTCGACGACGACACCCTGGTCGTGCTGGAGCGCTTCCGCCTGGTCGCCGACCTGCGGCGGCGCGGCTGACCCGCGGCCTGCGACCTTGCCCTGCGCCTGCCTCAACGGGCGCCGGGCAGCAGGAGGTTGACGTCGCCGAACTCGTGCCAGAGGTAGCGTCCGGCGAGCGCCTGCGCGTAGCAGAGGTCGAGCAGCGGCCGGCCGGCGACGGCTTCGAGCATCAGCAGGTGCGAGGCCTCGGGTTCGTGCCAGCCGGTGAGCAGGCCGTCGACCAGCCGGACGCCGCGCTCGGGGGTGATCACCAGGTCCGTCCAGCCCTCGGCGGCCCGGGCGCGCCCGTCGGGGCCGACCGCCGACTCCAGGGCGCGGACCGCCGTGGTGCCGACGGCGACCACCCGGCCGCCGCTGCCGCGCACGTGCTCCACCAGCCGGGCGGTGGCCGCCGGGACGCGGAACCACTCGGCGTAGGGCGCCTCGTGAGCCTCCGGCGAGGCGACGCCGGTGTGCAGGGTGATCGGCGCGATCAGGATGCCGCGCGCCACCAGCGCGCTGACCAGCTGCGGGGTGAACGGCCGCGCCGCGCTGGGCATCTCGCTGCTGCCGGGCTCGGCGGCGAAGACCGTCTGGTAGGCCGAGATCGGCCAGTCGCGGTCCACGTAGCCGTAGCGGATGGCCTTGCCGTACCGGGCCAGGTAGCCGGTCAGCGGGCCGGGGGTGGTGAGCCGGGCGTGCCAGAGCCGCGCGGTGTAGGGCGCGGTCAGCACCGCCTCGCCGCCGGCCGGCAGGCGCAGCCGCAGGCCGGGCTCGGCGGGGCTGTCGGCCGGTGCGAGGTACTCGGCGGCGCCGCCGGCGGCGCCGGCCGGGCGGCGCAGTTCCACCAGGTGGGCGCCCCGCGGGTCCGGGTGGGCGCCGGAGAGGTGGAGCACGACCGGGCGGCCGTCCGGCAGCGTGGCCGGGAGGGCGGCGGGCAGGGTGGCCGAGTTGTTGACGACCAGCAGGTCGCCGGGGGCCAGGACGTTCGGCAGGTCGGCGAAGGAGCGGTGCTCGGCGCGCACCGGGTCGCCGTGGCCCACCAGCATCCGCACGCCGTCGCGGGTCAGGCCGCGCGCCTCGGCCGGGGCGTGGGCGGAGAGCTCCGGCGGGACGGTGAAGTCGAAGCCGCTGCCGCCGTCGTGGTCGCAGTCGTCGTCCTGGGCGAGGAGAGTGGTCGGGGTCATCTCAGCGGCCGTCCGAAGCGGCGGCGGCGATGACGGACCCAGCCTCGGGCACGGTCCTGGGCAGGGCCTCGGGCACGGACTCGGCTACGGCCTCGGGCACGGCCGACAGGTCGGCGGCGCGGTACCGGCCGGAGGCGGGCCGCTCGCGCAGCAGCGTCCGGAAGGCCGGCACGACCGTGCCGGGCAGCGGCCGGTCCGAGATGTCCTCGCCGGGGAACGCCTCCTGGTGCATCCGGGTGCGCATGTCGCCCGGGTCGACGGCCCAGACCCGTACCTGCGCTTCCTCCAGGGCGAGCACCGCCGAGGCGTGGTCGAGGGCGGCCTTGCTCGCGCCGTAGCCGCCCCAGCCGGCGTACGCCTCGACCGCGGCGTCGGAGCTGAGGTTGATCACCGAGCCGCCGTGCATCCGCAGCTGGGGCAGCAGCAGCTGGGTCAGCGCGATCGGCGCGAGGACGTTCACCTCGAAGGTCTCCAGCAGTCCGGGCAGCGGGAAGCCGGCCAGGGTGGGCGGCGCGGCCCCCTCCAGGTCGTAACCGGTCAGCGTGGAGGCGTTGTTGACGAGCAGGGCGGCGCCGCCGAGCCGGTCGGCGGCGCCCGCCAGCTCGGCCCGGTGGTCGTCGTCGACGACCGAGCCGGGCAGCGCGAGGACGGTGGTGAGCGGGCGCAGCAGTGCCTCGGCGGCGGCGAGTTCGACCGGGTTGCGGGCCGTGATCACCAGCTGCCAGCCGTCCGCGGCCAGCGCCCGGGCGAGCTCCAGGCCCAGGCCCCGGGAGGCCCCGGTGACGACGGCGACCGGACCGGGGGCGCTCGGCCCCTGCGGCTGCGAGGGCGACGGCGACGGCGAGAGGGCGGTGTGGGTGATGTCCGTGCTGTTCATACCTGCACTCTCGCTCCGCCGACCCCCGCCGCGGATCAGCCGTCGGGCCCGGCGGCGGGGGTTCCTTCGCCCTAGGACAGCCGACCGTCCGACTCGGTCGCCGGTCCCGCTCCCAGCCTCCGTCCAGCCCCCACGGCGGGCACTCGGATCCCGACTCCCCTGCAGCGCTCGGGCCGGCCAAGGTGGAGCACGACTTCGTGCAGCACCTGCTGGACGCCAGGAAGAACGCCGCCGTGGTGGTGCTGGGCGACCTGAACGACTACCAGTTCAGCCCCGCGCTGTCCTCGCTGCGCACCGGGACCTCCGACGGCACCGGCCCCTCGATCCTGACCGACCCGATCAGCACGCTGCCGGTCGACCAGCAGTACACCTACGACTACGAGGGCGTGTCGGAGGTGCTGGACCACATCCTGGTGACCCAGGGCGTGAAGGACTGCACGGACCAGGTGGCGCACGTCAACTCCGAGTACGCCAACCAGGCGAGCGACCACGACCCGCAGGTGGTGGACCTCAAGCCCTGACGTTCGCCGTCGATCTGACGGCGCGTCGGGCGGGGCGGGCGGCCGGTCCTCGGCCACCCGCCCCGCGCCGCTTCCCGGCCGCCGACCGCGCCACGGGGGCGGTCGCGACCGTCGGCCGTTGACGCGCTCTGGCGCCGGACGTACGGACGGGGCCAGAGTGGGGGGAATGCAGACCGCACTGTCCGTGATGGACTTTCTGGATCGCGCCGAATCGGTGTACGGGGACCGCATCGGCCTCATCGACGAGCCCACCCAACCCGCCGAGTCCTGGGGCTCCTTGACGTACCGCCGGATGGCCGAGCTGGCCCGCGCCCAGGCGGCCGGGCTGGACCGGCTCGGGGTGGGCCGCGGCGAGCGGGTGGCGATCGTCTCGCACAACTCGGCCCGGTTGATGACCTCGTTCTACGGTGTCAGCGGCTTCGGCCGGGTCCTCGTTCCGGTGAACTTCCGGCTCAGAGCCGAGGAGGTCGCCTACATCGTCGAACAGAGCGGCGCGAGCCTGCTGCTGGTCGACCCCGAGCTGGACGAGGCGCTGGCCGGGGTGCCGTGCGCACGGCGGTACGTGCTGGGCGCCGCCTCCGACGCCGAGCTGTACGACTTCACCACCGCGCCGGTGGAGCACCGGATCGACGAGAACGACACCGCGACGATCAACTTCACCAGCGGAACCACTGCCAGGCCCAAGGGCGTTCAGCTCACCCACCGCAACAACTGGCTGAACGCCACGCTGATGGCCCTGCACTTCGGGGCGAGCGACCGCGACGTCTACCTGCACACGCTGCCGATGTTCCACGCGAACGGCTGGGGCATGCCGTTCGGCCTGACCGGCCTGGGCGCCCAGCACATCGTGCTGCGCAAGGTGGACGGCGCCGAGATCCTGCGCCGCGTGGAGCGGCACGGCGTGACGTTCCTGTGCGGGGCGCCGGCGGTGGTGGCGAGCGTGCTGGACGCGGCGGCCGAGTGGGACGGGCCGGTTCCCGGCCGCGACCGGGTCCGGATGATCGTGGCGGGCGCCCCGCCGCCGAGCAGCGTGATCCAGCGGGTGGAGGACGAACTCGGCTGGGAGTTCCTGCAGATCTACGGGCTGACCGAGACCTCCCCGGTGGTGACGGTCAACCGCTCGCGCGCCGAGTGGGACGACCTGCCGCCGGCCGAGCGGGCCGAGAAGCTGGTGCGGGCCGGTGCCCCGGCGCTGGGCACCCGGCTGCGGGTGGACGAGCAGGGCGAGGTGCTGGTGCGCTCCAACACCGTGCTGACCGGCTACTGGGAGCGGCCGGACGAAACCGCCGCGGCCCTGAAGGACGGCTGGTTCCACACCGGGGACGGCGGCAGCCTGGAGGACGGCTACCTGACCATCTCGGACCGCAAGAAGGACGTCATCATCACCGGCGGCGAGAACGTCAGCTCGATCGAGGTGGAGGACGTGCTCTACGGGCACCCGGCCGTCGCCGAGGTCGCGGTGATCGGCGTGCCGGACCGGAAGTGGGGCGAGACGGTGAAGGCGCTGGTCGTCCTCAAGCCGGGGCGCAGCGCCGAGGCGGCCGACCTGATCGCGCACTGCAAGGCCCGGATGGCCGGCTACAAGGCGCCCACCAGCGTGGAGTTCCGCGAGAGCCTGCCGCGCACCAGCACCGGCAAGCTGCAGAAGTTCCGGCTGCGCGAGCCGTACTGGGCCGGGCACAGCCGTGGAGTGAACTGACCGGCTGGACCGGCCGGGTGGACCGGCCGGGTGGACCGACGGCGTCGACCGATGCCGTGAACCGGCGCCACGCCGGGGCGGATCGCAACCGCGGCCGCCACCGGCGTCGGTGGACCATGGGAACCGAGAAGGGTGAGTGGGCGATGGCGGAGATCGAACCGCTGCTGGCGGACCTGGCGGCCGAGAGCGAGGGCCTGGACGCGCTGGTGGCCGCACTGGACGACCGGGGGTGGGCACAGGCCACACCGGCCCCGGGCTGGACCATCGCGCACCAGATCGCCCATCTCGCCTGGACCGACGAGTGGAGCCTGCGGGCCATCCACGACCCGCTCGGCTTCCACCCGGCTGCGGCCGAACTGTTGCTGGGCGCGGCCGAGTTCGACGGCGTGGTGGACCGCGGCGCGGAGGCCGGCGCGCTGCTGGCGCCGGCCGAGCTGCTGGAACACTGGCGCGCCGGGCGGGCCAAGCTGCTCGACGCGCTGGCGGCCGTGCCGGCCGGTACCAGACTGCCGTGGTTCGGGCCGGCGATGAAGGCGCCCTCGATGGCCACCGCCCGGCTGATGGAGACCTGGGCGCACGGCGAGGACGTGGCCGACACGCTGGGCGTCACCCGGCCGCCGACCGCGCGCCTGCGGCACGTGGCGCACCTGGGGGTGCGGACCATGGGGTTCGCCTTCGCCGCCCACGGCCTGGCGGTGCCGACCGAGCCGGTGCGGGTCGAGCTGACCGGGCCGGACGGCGAGCACTGGCACTGGGGGCCGGAGCAGGCGAACGACCGGATCAGCGGGCCGGCACTGGACTTCTGCCTGCTGGTCGCCCAGCGCCGGCACGCCGAGGACCTGGCCCTGACGGTCAGCGGTCCGGTGGCGACCGCGTGGGTGCCGATCGCCCAGGTCTTCGCCGGCCCGCCCGGCTCGGGCCGCACGCCGTCGGGCAGCGGCCCGCAGGGCTGAACCGGGCGGCGACGGGGGAACCGACCGCGCGGGCGCGGGTCCGTCCGGGCGCCCCGGGCCGCCCGGGTCAGGCGCCCGGGGCCGCCAACCCGTTGAGCAGCAGGCGCAGGGCGAGCTCGAAGCCGCGCTCGTCCAGCCCGCCGGGGCCGCCGCCGCGGGCGGCGGAGGCCTCCAGCGCCTCGGCCAGCGCCGGGTAGTGCGGCCGGTAGTCGGCGGGCGGGCGGGCGAAGCCCTCGGTGAAGGTCTCCAGGGCCGAGCCGAGCACCAGGTAGTCCAGCGCGGCGGCGGCCACCGCGGCGGCCGCCGGGGCCAGCCCCGCGCGGCCGGGCCCCCGCCGGCGCCCGCCGGGCCCACCCCGGCGCGTCCGAGCGCGGCGAGCAGCGCGTCGTAGTCGATCAGCTGACGGGCCGCCTCGACCCGGCGCCGGGCCAGCAGCGCGATGGTGTTGGGGTGGCGCAGGAAGACCCGGCGGTAGCCGCGGGCGTACCGGGCCACCTCTTCGCGCCAGTCGTGGTCGGGGCCGGCCGCGGCGGTGTGCAGCGGCGTGTGGTCGATCTCGCCGTTGACCAGCTCGGCCAGGGCGTCGAGCAGCTCGTCCTTGCCGGCCACGTGGTTGTAGAGCGAGGCGGCCTTGACCCCGAGCCGGTCGGCCAGCGCCCGCATGGTCAGCCCCGCCGGCCCGTGGCCGTCCACCACCTCCAGCGCCGCCCGGGCGATGATGTCCCTGCTCAGCAGGGCTTTCGCCGGTCGTCCCACGCCCCCACCCTTCGTCACCCGCCGCCGCGGTGGCAGTCGGCGTCAGGTTACAGCCCGGTGTCGACCCTTCCGCTTCCGCGGGTCGGCGGTCTACGGTTCCCAACTAACTAAGTTAGTTTTCCCTCACAGCCCCTCACCCCTCACCCCTCACACCCTCACAGCAGAGCAGGCGGCCCAGATGAGTGACCTCCCGCAGACCGACCACCCACCGACCGACCTCCCGCAGACCGACCTCCCGCAGGCCCGGCCGGACGACAGCGAACGGCTGGCCGCCCTCGGCTACCGCCAGGAACTGCGGCGCAGCCTCGGCATCCTCGGCAACATCGCGATGGGCTTCGCCGTGGTCTCCCCCGTGGTCGGCCTCTACGCGGTCGCCCAGGTCGGGATGAGCATCGACGGCGGCGCCTGGATCTGGGCCCTGCCGATCTGCCTGCTCGGCCAGGCCCTGGTGGTCTGCGTCTACTCCGAGCTCGCCTCGCAGTGGCCGCTGGCCGGCGGCGCCTACCAGTGGACCCGGCGGCTGGCCAACCCCTCCTTCGCCTGGATGAGCGGCTGGCTCTGGCAGTTCGCGGTGATGTTCGCCAACACCACGGTCGCCTACCTCGCCTCGCCCTGGGTCTTCGCGCTCGTCGGGGCCGTCCCGACGCCCGCCCAGCTGGTCCTGGTGTCGGCCGGCTTCACGCTGCTCTGCGCGCTGGTCAACGCCTACGGGATCAACCTGCTGCGCTGGTTCGTCTCGCTGGGGATCGCCGCCGAGGCGATCGCCTCGGTGCTGGTCGGCGTCTCGCTGCTGCTCTTCTTCCGCAAGCACGGCTTCGGCCTGCTCACCGACACCCTGGGCGCGCCGGCGGCGACCGGCACCGGCGGCCTGCTGGCCTTCCTGGCCGTCGTCGCGGTCGGCGGCTGGGCGTTCATCGGCTTCGACGCCTGCGTCTCGACCGCCGAGGAGACCAAGGACGCGGGCCGCCAGGTGCCGCGCGCCATGTGGTATGCGCTGCTGAGCGTGGGCGCGGTGGTGATCCTGAACGCGGTCGCCGTGGCGCTGGCGCACCCCGACCCGGCCGCGGTGGTCGCCGGGCGGGACCTCGACCCGGTCACCACCGCCGTCACCAGCTCCTTCGGGGACTGGTCGGCCAAGCCGTTCGTGGTGGTGGTGCTGGTGAGCTTCACCGCCTGCCTGATGGCCTCGCAGGGCGGTGCGGCGCGCGGCCTGTACTCGCTGGCCCGCGACGGCGTCTTCCCGTTCTCGGCCCGGGTGCGCGCCGTCAACAGGCACCAGGCTCCGATCGGCGGACTGGTCGCGGCCACCGTGATCAGCTGTGCCGCACTGCCGCTGGGCCTGAAGGCCACCGCGATGGGCAGCCTGATCACCTTCGGCAGCGCGGCCACCTTCCTGCCGTTCTTCCTGCTGACGCTGGCCGCCCTGATCGCCCGGCTGCGCGGCACCTGGCGCCCGGCCGGCGAGGTGGACTACGGCCGGGCCGGGACGGTGCTGAACGCCCTGGCGGTGCTGTGGACCGGGTTCGAGGTGGTCAACATCTGCTGGCCGCGCACGATCCTCGCGCCGGCCGGGGCGCCCTGGTACCAGGTGTGGGCCGCGCTGCTCGGGGTCGGCACGGTGAGCCTGATCGGGCTCGGGTACCTGCTGGCGCGCCGCCCGCAGGACCGGATGGCCGCTGCCGAAGGAAGTACGGAGGCACCCGACAGCAAGGCGGGTCAGTCCGGTCTGACCATCGCACGATCGGTGTAGGCGGGGCAGCGTAGCGCGCCGTGCGGGGTCCGGTCCGGGATTCGCCCACTCCCGGCCGCCGGGCCCCGCCGGCGCGGTATCCATGGGTGCGGAAAGGACGCCCCTTGATCTTCAGCCGGATTCGCTCCCGCAGACCCGCCGCCGCCTCGCCTGCCACCGCCCCGACTGCCGCCGCCACCGCCCCGGCTCCACCTGCCGCGCCCACCACGGCGGTCGGCGTACCCGCCACCGGCTGCCCGCTGGGCCATGCCGGGACCGGCAACCGCCCCACCGTCCCCGGTCAGGCCCGCCGGCCCGCGGCCGAGCCCTCCACCGGCGCCGAGGTCCACACCGGTACCGAGGTCCGCACCGGCACCGAGGTCCGCGCGGACGCCGAGGTCCGCACGGGCACCGACCCGGCACCCGCCGCCGACCTCGTCCCGTTCACCGACCCTGCCGAGGCGGCCGCCTTCATCCGGCAGTTCCACGCCGAACGCTCCGGCGCCGGCGACCCCGAACCCCGGATCCGCCAGGTGCTGGACGAGATCGACCGCACCGGCACCTACCAGCACCTGCCCGAGGAGCTCTCGTTCGGCGCCCGGGTGGCCTGGCGCAACTCCGCGCGCTGCATCGGCCGGCTCTACTGGCGCAGCCTGGTGGTGCGTGACCTGCGCGCACTCGCCAGCGCCGACGACCTCGCCGAGCAGTGCTTCGAGCACCTGCGGCTGGCCTCCAACGGCGGCCGGATCCGCCCGGTGATCAGCGTCTTCGCCCCCGACCGCCCGGGCCGCCCGGCCGCCCGGATCGTCAACGCCCAACTGGTGCGCTACGCCGGCCACCCGCGCCCCGGCGGCGGCTGGACGGGCGACCCGGCGGGCGGCCAACTCGCCGCCCGGGCCGAGGACCTGGGGTGGAAGCGCGGCGAGGGCCGGTTCGACGTCCTGCCGCTGATGATCCAGGAGCGGCCCGGCGAGAAGCCGCGCTGGTACCAACTCCCGGACGACACCACGCTGGAGGTCCCGCTCAGCCACCCCGACCACCCCTGGTTCGCCGAACTGGGGCTGCGCTGGTACGCCGTGCCCGCGATCAGCGACCTGACGCTGGAGATCGGCGGCGTCCGCTACCCGGCCGCGCCCTTCAACGGCTGGTACCTGGGCACCGAGATCGGCGCCCGCAACCTGGCCGACGCCGACCGCTACGACCTGCTGGGCGAGGTCGCCGCCCGGCTGGGCCTGGACACCGGCAGCGAGCGCACGCTCTGGCGCGACCGCGCCCTGGTGGAGCTGAACGTCGCCGTCCTGCACTCCTTCCAGGAGGCGGGCGTGACGATGGCCGACCACCACACCGAGTCCGAGCGCTTCCTCAAGCACGTGGCCCAGGAGAAGCGGCTGGGCCGGCCCACGCCCACCGACTGGAGCTGGATCGTTCCCCCGGTCTCCGGCGGCGCCACCGCCGTCTTCCACCGCTACTACGACCCGGTGGACCCCTCGCTGCGCCCGGCCTTCGTGGCCAGGACGCCCTGGTGACACGAGTCGGGGGCGCGCGGCCGTCGGCGCCCCACCGGCCGTACGGGTGGCGCTGCGCACCCTGACCGCCGCCGGACGGGCAAGTGCGGAAACCTTTCCCCCACCGGACGGACCCGGTCTTCCGTCAGAACGAGGTCCCCGACACCTGGTCGGTGAGCGACAGGGGCAGCGCCGACGGCCACGCCACGGTGGTCCTGACCGAGGCCAAGGCGGACGGCACGGGAGCGCGGGACGTCCGGTACCAGGTGCGCCTCGGCGACCTGGTGATCGACGGCCTCACCGACACCCCGGCCGCCTGACATCGGGCCGCCTCGGCACACCGGGATTTCGCCGTCGCGTCCAAGGTTTAGGCGACGCCGATCACTCGTTCGGGTGGTCGGCATCGGACGCCCCCCGAGGGTGATCGCAGCCGGGTGAGCATGTCTCTGACACTTCGTCAGCACCCCTGCCACGGAAGGCGATACAGCCATGCCCGTCAGCAGCCCCTCGGACAGCCCGTTCGCGCTCAGCAGCGAAGACCTCGCCAGGCTGGAGGCGATCAGCGAGGCACTCCTGGACCCGTCGCCGCGCCGCATCGGCAGGCTCGACCAGTGGGGCCTGGCCGACACCTACGAGATGTACGCGGAGATCGCCGGCTACCAGGAGGTCTCGATCGCCATGGCCGACGGGACACTGATCGACGCGGCGCTGAGCGTCCCGCGCAACCTCGCGCCCGGTCAGACCTGTCCCGCGATCGTGATGCCCGCCCCGCTGATCGGGATCGGCCGCAAGGCCTACCTCGGCATGTTCCCGCGCTGGGCGCTCGGCGGCTACGTCGTCCTCGCCTACAGCCAGCGCGGCCTGGCCGACTCCGGGGGCGAGATCCAGGTCGCCGGCCCGCAGGACGTCGCCGACGGCGGCGAGATCATCAACTGGCTGGTCGGACAGGACTCCGTCGACCCGGAGCGGATCGGCTTCTTCGGCTCCTCCTACGGCGCCGGCACGAGCCTGCTGGTGGCCGCGAAGGACCGGCGGGTCAAGGCCGTGGCCGGCACCAGCGCCTGGGGCGACCTGTTCGCCTCGCTGTACGAGAACGGCACCCGCCACCTGAAGGCCTTCGAGGCGCTCGTGCAGCTCTTCGGCGAGGAGCGGTGCTCGAAGGAGTTCCGCGGCGTCATCGAGAAGATCCGCAACAACACCATCGACGACGAGGTCCGGGAGTTCGCCCGGGCACGTTCGCCGAAGCACCAGCTGGCGGCGTTCAACGACGCCCGGACGCCGATCCTGCTGACCACCGCCTGGCACGAGACGATCTTCTCGGTACCGGCCGTCGTCGACCTGTTCACCCAACTGCAGGGTCCCAAGTCGCTGCTCGTCCAGGTGGGCGACCACGGCAACAGCGAGCTGCCCGGCCTGTTCGGCTTCATCTCCAAGCCCACCGAGATGGCCTACCGCTGGGTGGACCACCACCTCGGCGGCAGCGCCGGTGACGGACGGGAGCCCCGGTTCGGCATCCGCTCGGAGTACATGCACAACCTCCTGTCCGACCTCTCCCACCCCGACTGGGCCGCATACGCCCTGCCCGGGCAGCGGTTCCACCTGAGCGGCGCGGCCGCCGGCGAGAGCGACGGGCAGTTGACCCGGGATCAGCCGCAGCCGGGCTGGACCCGCTCCGTCAAGGCCACCGGCCGGGGCACCGACGTCGTCGTCGCCCCGAAGCTGGTCCAGACCGGCCTGGCCGAGCGCCTGGGCATGCCCCACGTCTACAAGACCGCCGAGATCGACCGCGACCTCGCCGCGACCTGGACCACCGCGCCGCTGGAGCAGCCCATGCGCGTCCAGGGCGACCTGGAACTGCGGGTGACCGTGAAGCCGCGGGCGATGGACGCCACGATCGTGGCCTACCTGCTGGACCGCGACCCGGCCACCGGCAAGGCCGCCATCATCACCAACGCCCCCTACACCCTCACCAACCAGCAGGCCGGCCAGGCCACCACGGTGACCTTCTCCCTGCAGCCCGCCCACTACGTCCTGGCCAGGGGCCGCCAGCTCCAGTTGGTCATCGACACGCACGACCAGTTCTTCGCCGACGCCAACTCCACCCCGACCACCATCGAGTTCAGCTCCCCGCAGGGCGCCGAGTCCTACCTCGACATCCCGCTCGCCCCCGTGGACTGACGCCCGTTCCCCGGGTGGCCGGTCCGTCCACCGACGGACCGGCCGCCCGACGGGACGCGGGGGCTCCTCAGTCGCCGACCTGCCCCGGGGCGGCCCGCCGCGCGCTACGGGAGCGCGGCGGGCCCCCCGCGGGCGCCAGCACCGCCCAGACCGCCTTGCCCACGCCCTCGCGCGGCCCCCAGCCCCAGGACGTGGTGAGCGCACGGACCAGCAGCAGCCCGCGCCCGGCCTGCGCCATGGCGTCGGGGGTCACCTCGCATGGTGGGAGTGGACTCGCATCGTGCACCTCGACCGTCAGCCGGTCCACCGCCAGGTCGAACCGTACGAACACCAGCCGGCGCGCCCCACCCGGCTGCCCGTGGCGGACCGCGTTGGAGACCAGCTCCGTCACCACCAGTGCGCCGTCCTCCGCGAACCGCCCACCGCCGTCGACCCGTTCGAGCAAGCCGCCCAGCAACTGCCGGGCCGCACGCGGCGCCCGGGCGGTACTCGGCAACCAGCACTCCTCGCGACCCGACGAAGCGGGCCTTTCCGCAAGCAATCCGGGCATGGCGAAGCCACCTCCAGCACGCAGTGGGTGAACGTCAACTCAGCGGGCGGAACGGTTGGTTGCCCCCGGGTGGGGTGAACACGAGAGCACGCCCGCTTGCCCTCGGTAGTCATCCGATTACCGAAGGATGTTCAGAGTCGCGGATCGCGGGGAACTCTTCAACCTGTCCGTATCGGGAGTGGAGACGGGGCCGACCATGGTGAACATCAGGACACTTGACCCGCAGTCATCCCCCAGCGCCGCCTTCGGCTCGCAACTGCGCAGTTCGCGCGAGGCGCACGGCTGGTCGCAGGACCAGCTGGCCGAGCGGATGGAGTACTCGGGAACGTACGTCTCGGCCGTGGAAACGGCGCGCAAGTCCCCCACTCTCAAGTTCGCAAAGTCGGCGGACGCGGCATTGGGCACCGGCCAGACCCTGGAGTTGATGTGGTGGGGGGTCAAGCGGTCGGCATTGCCGGGCTTCCCCGAGCACGCGGCGCAGGAGACCCGCGCGACGAAGATCCGCATCTTCGAGCCGACCATCATCCCGGGCTTGTTGCAGACCCGCGAGTACGCCGCCGCCCATGCCACGGCCAACGTCCAGCGCGGCGCGATCACCCGCGAACAGGCCGATGAGCGACTGAGGTTCCTGGCCACCCGTCAACGACTGCACCTGCGCACCTCCCCGCCGTTCATCCATGCCGTCATCGATGAGAGCGCCATCCGGCGCCGAATCGGTGGATCGGAGGTCACGGCCGCCCAGTTGGACCATCTGGTGGCCATGGCCGCGCAACCGCACGTGATCCTGCAGATCACTCCTTTCAGCCTCCACGAGCCGATCCCGTTCGGCGCCTTCGTCACCCTGCTGACCTTCCCCGACCGCTCGGTGGCGGGCTACACGGAATCGGCGGACCGGGGATTCGTGATCCGCGAGACGACGACCGTGGCCGACTGGGAGAGGGCCTACGATCGGCTCCAGGCAGATGCGCTGCCCAGAACCGAATCCCTGGCCCTGATCCGCAAGGCACGAGAGGAACTGACATGACGCACCCGGACCTGTCCGCCGCATCCTGGTTCAAGTCGAGCCACAGCCAGAACGGCGGCTCGTGCGTCGAGGTCGCCCCGGACTTCCCCGGCCTCGTCCCCGTCCGCGACTCCAAGGATCCCCACGGCGCCGCGCTCGTCTTCCCCGCCGCCCACTGGCAGGCCTTCGTCACCGGCGTCAGGACCGGCACCTTCGGTACCGTCTGACACGGCCCCCGGGCCCCGGCGCGGAGACCCCCTCCGGCCGGGGCCGTCCGCCGCCCTCCCCCCTCCTTCCAGTCAGAAGCATCAACCCGGCACCGACAGCGCAGCCGACACCGTCCGCCGCTCCCGCCGATAGGCCCCGGGCGGGGCGCCGTAGTGCCGCTTGAAGGCCTTCGCGAACGCGAACTCCGAGGTGTAGCCGGCGTTCTCGGCCACGGTGCTCAGCGGGTCGGCCGTCTCGCGCAGCATCCGCGCCGCGACGGCCATCCGCCACGTCGTCAGGTAGCTGAGCGGCGGCTCGCCGACCACCGTGGTGAACCGCCGGGCGAACGCGGCGCGCGACAGCCCGGCCCGGCTCCCCAGCGATTCGACGGTCCACGGATGCGCCGGGTCGTCGTGGATCGCCTTCAGCGCCGGGGCGATCGACGGGTCGTTCAGTGCCGCGGCCCAGCCCTGCGTCTGCTCGCCGGGCAACTCGGCGTACCAGGACCGCAGGATGTAGAGAAGCAGCAGGTCGACGAGCGTCGTGACCACCGAGTCCGACCCGGGCTGCGGCCGGTGCATCTCGGCGCAGAGCTGGTCGACCGCCGAGCGCAGCGCCGGATGCCGGCCCGGGCCGGCCGGGAGGTGGATGACCTCCGGGAGGTCGCCGAGCAGCGGGTGCGGCCGGTCGACGTCGAGGTGGTAGGCCCCGCACACCAGCACGCTGCGAGCACCGTCGCCCTCGACCGCGAAGCGCCCGATCGGCGAGGAGGTGTCGACGCGGTCGGGTTCGAAGGCGACCGGCTCGCTGGTGACGGCGTCGCAGATGGCGTGATCGGTACCGCGCCGCAGGAACACCACGTCGCCGGGGCCCAGTGCCAGCGGATCGCCGCCGACCGGCAGGAGGACGCAGTGCCCTTCGACGACGACGTGGAATCCGGCTCCCGCGATGGGCTGGAAGCGCACACCCCAGGGCGCCTGCGCATCGGTGCGGACCACGGACGGACGCCCGGTGCGCAGGGCAGCGAGCGTGTCGCTGAGGATGTCCATCCGCCCACCCTAGCGCGTCGAAATCGAGACGATCAGACAGGGAATCGAGACTTCAGGCCATTCATCGTCTCGGTCGCGACCCGTAGCGTCCTCACCATGAACAACACAGCAGACACCCGGCGTGTCGTCGTCATCGGTGGTACCTCCGGCGTCGGATTCGCCGTCGCGCAGGCCGCGGCGGCTCAGGGCTCGCACGTGGTCGTCGCCTCCAGCAGCCAGGACCGGGTCGACCTGGCGGTGAGGAAGCTCGGTGGCCCGGCCGAGGGCATCGTGCTGGACGTCGCCGACGAGGCCGCGCTCGCCGCCTTCTTCGACCGGGTCGGCGCGTTCGACCACCTCGTCTACACGGCGGGCGAACCCCTGGTGCTGAAGCCGCTCGCCGCCCTCACCGCCGAGGAGTCCCGAACGTTCTTCGAGCGCCGCTTCTGGGGCGCCCTGCTCGCCGCGAAGTACGCGACGCCGGGTCTCCGCCCGGGCGGCTCGATCACCTTCACCTCCGGCGCCTTCGCCACCCGGCCCGCCCCCGGAACCTCGCTCGGCGCCAGCATCACCGCGGCCGTCGAGGGCCTGACGCGGGCCCTGGCACTGGAACTCGCCCCCCTGCGGGTCAACGCGGTCCGCCTCGGCGCGATCCGCACCGAGCTCTGGGACAGCACCGTGCCCGACCCGGAGGCCTTCCTCCAGGCCCAGGGCAGCGGCCTTCCCGTGCAGCGCGTCGGCAGCCCCGAGGAGGCCGCGGCGGCCTACCTCTACCTCCTGGACAACGGCTACGCGACCGGCACGGTGCTCACCCTCGACGGCGGAGCCGCCCTGGCCTGACCGTGATGATGTGCGTGGTGACGTTGCCGGCGGGTCCGGCCCTGGGTCCGACTGACGCTTCGGCTGTCCTGATGGGGATTCGTCGGCCCGTCGGCGGCGTCGACACGGGCGCCTTCGGACCCGCCTGACGTCCACCTGGCTTGTTCTTTACCTCAAGCTCAGAGCGCCAGAAGTGCCAGTACCTCGGGCAGTCCGGCGATCAACCCGGTGGCGCCGGCAGCCGTGAGCTTGGCGGGGTCGGTGAGGGCGGTGTAGCCGTAGACGTCCATCCCGGCCGAGCGGGCGGCCAGCACACCGTTCGGGCTGTCCTCGACCACCAGGCATCGCTCAGGAGCCACGCCCAGGGTCTTCGCAGCGTGGAGGAAGAGATCGGGCGCCGGCTTGCCGACGCCGACGTCCTGGGCACTGAAGATCCGGTCGTCGGCCAGGTGTCCGCGCAAGCCCGCCAAGTCGAGGGAGAGCCGGATCCACTCGTGGTTGGAGGAGGACGCGAGGCAGTACGGCAGGTCACGCTGCTGAAGGGTCTTCAGCACCTCCTCGGCGCCCGCTGATGCCACAAGACCGGCTCGGAAGGCGGCGAAGACCCGCTCATGGCAGCGGGCCTCGAAGTCCTCCGGCAACCGTCCCTGGTAGCGCTCCATGATGACGTCGTGGACGTTGTGCCCGGCGTTCCCGAGGAAGTCCCGGTACGACTCCTCAAGAGTGGTCGGGTAGCCGAGCTCGGTCAGGTATCCGGACAGCACCCGGTGGGCGATCGGCTCACTGTCCACGAGTACGCCGTCATTGTCGAAGATCACCACGTCATATCGCATGGACCGGACACTACTGGTCCCGACGTCGGCGGCGGGCCCGAGTAAGGGAGGCCCTGGCGTGATCATGTGCGTTACCGAAATCGGAGTGTGAGCGATCCTCCGAGCGAGGCATGGGACTTTCGGATCCGAGCTGCCGAAATCGAGGACGAGTCCCATCGCCGTCCCGGGGCGTCATGGGTCCCACCCATCCTCACGGACCTGGTCCTCGCCGCGAGAAGAACCCCGCTGAGCTGCTACTACCCCTTCACCAGCCATGTGACGCTGCGGTTCGCCACAGGGCCCACGTGGTGGACGGGCGACGGCACGGTCCTGCCGGTCAACATCGGTCTCGTCCCCGGCGGTGGCTACGTCGTCTACACCCGGGCGTTGCTCGAGGACCCGGCCGTGGTGGAACTCGAGACCGCCGGCGCCGACGAGGCCGTGGCCAAGGCCGAACAACTGGCGGCCCAGGCCTCCTGATTGCGGCCGACCACTCCTGCGATGGGACGCCCGCCCCTCTTCCGGCAGACCCCGCCAGGGCCGCCGGGCCCTGTGCCGGTGCGACCCGGTGGCAGCCGCATGTCGACTACCTGGCACCGCTGTTGACGTGGTACGCCGAGGCCCGAGCCGACGCCCCGGGCCGGCGGTAGTCAGCTGATCGGCTCAGGGCGCGGTGGCTTCCCAGGCCGCCTCGATCATCCGGAAGACCTCGTCCACCGTGGCGTCGGGATCGTCCGCCCGGCAGGCCAGCGCGTAGGCGTCGATGGCGAACCGCGCGGTCGCCCGGCAGGCCGTCGCACTCCGGGACAGGTGGGGATCGGCGGCCAGGGCCGCTGCCAGCGCCTGTGCGTGACGCAGGATCATCGACTCCTCGTGGTCCCGCAGGGCGGGTGATCCCTCGATCATGCGTCGCACGGGGGCGCTGCCCTCCGCCGTGCAGTGCCGCACCAGCGCCTGGACCTCGCGGTGCAGGGACGGGATGAGGGGCTCGTGCGGCGAGCGGTCGGTGACCGCCCGCGTGAGGCGCTGCTCGAAGTCCTCGTCGCGCTCGAAGACCAGGGCCTCCTTCGAGGCGAAGTGGGCGAAGACGGTGGTGACGGCCACGTCGGCCTCGGCCGCCACGTCACGGATGCCCACGACGTCGTACCCGCGCTCCAGGAAGAGCTGCAGGGCGGTGTCAGCGATCTTCTGACGGGTCGCGGCCTTCTTGCGTTCACGGCGTCCGGACGGCTCGGTCATGTGCTGACCCTACCAGGTATGAATCCCTAACCATTGTGAAATCCTAACGGTTATGGCTATCGTCGGCCGCATGAGGAAAATCAGCTTCACCGAGTTCGGCGGTCCCGAAGTCCTGCGCCTGGTGGAGGCCGAGGAGCCCCACGCGGGCCCCGGCCGGATCCGCATCGCCGTACGGGCGGCGGGCGTCAACCCCGTCGACTGGAGGATCCGGGAGGGCCAGGTCCTGGGGGCCCATCCCGTCACGTTGCCCGCCGGGGTCGGGCTGGACGCCGCCGGGGTGGTGGACGAGGTCGGCGAGGGCGTCGAGGGGGTCGACGTCGGCGACCGCGTGTTCGGCGAAGGCGCCGACACGTACGCCGAGTTCGCCGTGCTGTCGGCCTGGGCTCGGATCCCCGAGGGAGTGGACTTCGAGGAGGCGGCCGGGTACCCGTCGGTGGTGGAGACCGCGCTGCGCATCATCCGCGAGGTCGGCGTGCGGCCCGGACAGACGCTGCTGGTCAGCGGCGCGTCCGGGGGCGTCGGGTCGGCGGTGCTGCAGATCGCCCACGCGCGCGGCATCACGGTGATCGGCACGGCCGGGGCCGCGAACCAGGACTACCTGCGCACGCTGAGCGCCCTCGCCACGACCTACCACGAGGGCTGGGTCGAACGGGTGCGGCAGCTGGGCCGGATCGACGCTGCCCTCGACCTGGCCGGCTCGGGCGTGATCCGCGAACTCGTCGAGCTGACCGGGGACCCGCGCAAGGTCGTCTCCATCGCCGACCTCGATGCGCCGCAGCTGGGTGTCCGGTTCTCCGGCGTGGCCGGGAGCGTGCCGGACGCGCTCGCCGAGGCCGTCGACCTCATCTCCCGGGGCAGGCTCCGCATCCCGGTCGAGAAGTCGTACGCGCTCGCCGAGGCAGCGGCGGCCCACACCGACAGCCGCGCCGGCCACACCCGCGGGCGCCGGGTCCTGGTCGTCTGAGCCGCGGTCCGCCCGGCGCCCCGCGCGCAGTGGAGGGAAAACCTGATCGACGCCGGCGGGGCGGAGGTCTACCGTCCAGTTGTGCCGATACCCCAGAACACCGCGCCGCTCCCCACCCCGGACGGGAACTCCACCACTTCCGCGCGGCTGGCACGGTGGCGCACCCGCTCCCGACTCTGTGCTGCGATCGATCTGGTCGCCGGAGCGGGCGGCGCCGCCCTGCTGCTCCTCGCCGCGGTCGACAGCCTGGTCTCCTGGCCCTCGAACCGGGTGCTGCTCACCCACGGCAACCTGGCAGGCATCGCGGGCGCGATCCTCCTCCCGTTCTGGCTCTGGCTCATCGCGTCGTTCGCCCTGGTCATGGGTGGGAAGTCGCGCAGCCTCGGCAGGGAGGAGCGAGCCGCGTACCGCGCGGCCCAGAAGCAGATCTGGAGGGCCATGTTCCCGCACCGGCGGGTGCGGATCGGACTCGGCACCGTCGCCCTGCTCTGCCTCGCCGTCGTGGTCGGCGGGTTCGCCGTCGGCGGCTCCAACGGCAGCGCGCGCGTGCTGCCCGGCCCGAGGTACCAGGTGTCGGTACCGGACCTCGACCACTCCGACTGGACCGACGTCCCGCACGAGCAGTACGCCCGCTGGCAGGGCGAGTTCGTCCGGGCGGACGGCTTGTTCACCTTCTTCGGCCTCTTCCTGGCCGGCGGCAGCCTCGGCCTGCGCCAACTCCACCGCCGGTCACCCCGCTAGGACGCAGACCGCACTGGTTCGCCGGGTCGACCGTGGGGCCGGGGTGCGGGTGCGAGGATGCGGTCGTGGATCTGTCAGTGGGACTGCGTGAGTGGACTGACGACGACTGGGCAGCGTTCCGCCTCGGCCAGTCGCTGGGAGTCTTCTCCGAGGTGGAGGCGTTCTCGAACGTCAAGTACGTCTTCTGGGGCGTCAACCCGCTGGGGAACGCACTGCATCAGGTGCTGCTGCAACTCGCTCAGGCAGGAGTACTGGAGCAGAGCGAGTCACAGGATCAGTTCCGGTGGTCGGGCCGTCTGCTCACCGACCCGCCCAAGCCTTCAGACCGCGCCTGAGAACGCTCCTCCGCCCCAGCGGGTGCGTGCTCGTTCACACCGCCGGGGCCCGGGGCCGGGGCACCGACGGGCGGGCCTGCGGCCGGTCAGCGCTCCAGTGCCGCGAAGCGCAGGTCCAGGCCGTCCAGCAGGGCTTCCAGGCCGAGGGCGAAGGCGCCCTCGTCCACGGTGCGGCGGTGCTCGGCCAGGCGGTGGGCCTCGCTCAGGTGGGGGTAGTCGTCGGTGTAGAGGCGGGCGTCCTCGGGGAAGCCGGCGGCGAACGAGCCGAGGGCGGAGCCGGTGACGAAGTAGCGCATCAGGGCGCCGATCCGGGTGGCCTGGCCGCGTGGCCAGCCGGCCGCGACCAGGTGGCCGAAGACGGCGTCCGCCAGGCGCAGCGCGTTCGGACGGCGACCCGGGCCCTGGGCGAGGACCGGGACGATGTGCGGGTGGGCGGCCAGTGCGGCGCGGTAGGAACGGGCCCAGTCGCGCAGGGCGGTGCGCCAGTCGGTCCCGGCGGTGAACATCGCGAGGTCCACCTCGCCCATCACGTAGTCGACCACCGCGTCCAGCAGGTCGTCCTTGGTGGCGAAGTGGTTGTAGAGCGAGGGGCCGCTGACCGAGAGCTCGGTGGCCAGCCGCCGGGTGGAGAGCGCGTCGAGCCCCTCGGCGTCCACCAGGGCCAGCGCGGCGCCGACGATCCGCTCGCGGCTGAGCAGCGGGGTGCGGGGGCGGGCCATGGCGTGGGCTCCTCCGGTCGGGTGGCGATCGCGACATTCTCGCAGGGGGCCCGTGGGCGGGTCTTCCCAGATCGGTGCGGGCGGGCGTAGAGTCCGAAAAAACTTGCACCGCTAGTTTAGACCGATCACCCGACCGATCGACCGGTCGGCAGACTATCCGATCGACCCCGACCCGGTACCGGACCCGAGGAGTCTGACGATGGACCTGGAGCTCTCCGAGGAGCAGGAGGCGGTCCGCCGGCTGGCCACCGACTTCACCGACCGCGAGATCGCGCCGTTCGCCGCCGCCTGGGACCGCGCCGAGTCGGTGGACCGGTCCGTCGTCGGCAAGCTGGGCAAGCTCGGCTTCCTGGGCCTGACGCTGCCCGAGGAGTACGGCGGCAGCGGCGGCGACCACCTGGCGTACTGCCTGGTCCTGGAGGAACTCGGCCGCGGCGACAGCGCGGTGCGCGGGATCGTCTCGGTCTCGCTCGGGCTGGTCGGCAAGTCGATCAACAGCTACGGCACCGAGGACCAGAAGCGGTCCTGGCTGCCGCGGCTCTGCTCCGGCGAGGCACTGGCCTGCTTCGCGCTCACCGAGCCGGGCACCGGCTCCGACGCCGCCAACCTGACCACCCGCGCGGTGCGCGACGGCGAGGACTGGCTGATCAGCGGCAGCAAGATGTTCATCACCAACGGCACCTGGGCCGAGGTCGCCCTCGTCTTCGCCCGTACCGGCGAGGCGGGCCACCGGGGCGTGACCGCCTTCCTGGTGCCCACCGCCAGCCCCGGCCTGGAGCGGCGCGAGATCCACGGCAAGCTCGGGCTGCGCGGCCAGGCCACCGCGGAGCTGGTCCTCGACCGGGTGCGGGTGCCGGACGGCGCCCGGCTCGGACCGCTGGGCAAGGGCTTCACGGTCGCGATGGCGGCGCTGGCCAAGGGCCGGATGTCGGTGGCGGCCGGCTGCGTGGGCATCATCCGCGCCTGCCAGGACGCCGCGGTGCGCTACGCCGCGGAGCGCGAGCAGTTCGGAAAGCCCATCGCCTCCTACCAGTTGGTCCAGGAGCTGCTCGCCGACATCGCCGTGGACCTGGACGCCGCGCGGCTGCTGACCTGGCGGGTCGCCGACCACATCGAGCGCGGCCTGCCCTTCGCCACCGAGTCCTCGGTGGCCAAGCTGTTCGCGAGCGAGGCGGCCGTGCGGTCCGCCAACAACGCGCTGCAGGTCTTCGGCGGGTACGGCTTCATCGACGAGTACCCGGTCGGCAAGCTGCTGCGCGACGCCCGGGTGATGACCCTCTACGAGGGCACCAGCCAGATCCACAAGCTGCTGATCGGCCGGGCACTGACGGGCGTCTCGGCGTTCTGACCCTTCCGGCCCTCCCACGTCCCGGTCCCCCGACACGCCACCACCCCTCAGAGGAGCCCAACGCCGTGCGCCCTGTCTACTTCGCCGCCGCCCGCCGGACCCCGATCGGCAAGCTGCGCGGAGCGCTCTCCACCGTCCGCCCCGACGACCTGTCGGCCGCCGTGCTGCGCGGCCTGCTCGCCGACGTGCCCGCCCTCGACCCGGCCCGGATCGACGACGTCTACTGGGGCGCCGCCAACCAGGCCGGCGAGGACAACCGCAACGCCGCCCGGATGGCCGTGCTGCTCGCGGGCCTGCCCGAGAGCGTGCCCGGCGCCACCGTGAACCGGCTCTGCGCCTCTGGAATGGAGGCCGTCACGATGGCCGCCCGCACCATCGGCTCCGGCGAGGCGGAGATCGTGGTGGCCGGCGGCTGCGAGTCGATGACCCGCGCGCCGTTCGTCCTGCCGCGCCCCGACGAGGCGCTGCCGCACCGGATCGAGACCTTCGACACCCGCCTCGGCTGGCGCCTGACCAACCCGCTGATGCGCGACCTGCACGGCGTGCTCAGCATGGGCGAGACCGCGGAGGAGGTCGCCGAGCGCTACGGGATCAGCCGCGAGCGCCAGGACGCCTTCGCGCTGCGCAGCCACCAGCGCGCCGCCGCCGCCCGCAAGGACGGCCACTTCGACGCCGAACTGCTCGCCGTGCAGCGCCCGGACGGCGTGACGGTGACGCGGGACGAGTGCATCCGCGAGGACAGCAGCCTGGAGCGGCTGGCCGCGCTCAAGCCGGTCTTCCGCGCCGGCGGCACGGTGACGGCCGGCAACGCCTCCCCGATGAACGACGGCGCGGCCGGCCTGCTGCTGGTCAGCGAGGCGGCCCTGCGCGAGCTGGAGTTGGAGCCGCTGGGCCGCTACGTGGCGGGCGCCTCGGCCGGTGTGCACCCGGACGTGATGGGCATCGGCCCGGTTCCCGCCACCCGCAAGGTGCTGGACCGGGTGGGCTGGAGCGTGGCGGACGTCCAGGAGGCCGAGTTCAACGAGGCGTTCGCCGCCCAGGCGGTGGCCTGCGTCGAGCAGTTGGGCTTCGACCCGGACCTGGTCAACCCGACCGGCGGGGCCATCGCGCTGGGCCACCCGCTGGGCGGCTCCGGCGCCCGGATCCTGACCACCCTGCTGCACCGGATGCGGCGCACCGGCGCCCGGCGCGGGCTGGCCACCATGTGCGTCGGCGTCGGTCAGGGCACCGCCGTGCTGGTCGAGAACGCGTCCTGAACCACCGGGAAGATCCGCTGAGTTGACGTGGGCAACGCGGTCAACGTCAACGTCACAGTCGACATCGAGGGAGTAGCAGAGATGGCACGTTTCGCAGGCAGGGTCGCCGTGGTCACCGGGGCCGCCCAGGGCATCGGCGCGGCCACCGCGCAGTTGCTGGCCGAGGAGGGCGCCACCGTGGCGGTGGTCGACCTGACGGCCGAGCGGGCGCAGCAGACCGCCGAGGCGATCACCGCCAAGGGCGGCACCGCGCGCGGCTACGGCTGCGACGTGAGCGACTACGACGCGGTGCAGGGCGTCTTCGCGCAGATCGCCGCCGACCTCGGCGGCCTGCACATCCTGGTGAACAACGCCGGAATCACCCGCGACAACCTCTTCTTCAAGATGCCCAAGGACGACTGGGACGCCGTCCTGACCGTCAACCTGACCAGCGCGTACAACTGCAGCCACGTGGCGCAGTCGTACATGGTGGCGCAGAAGTGGGGCAAGATCGTCTCGCTCAGCTCGCGCTCGGCGCTCGGCAACCGCGGCCAGGCCAACTACGCGGCCGCCAAGGCCGGCATCCAGGGCCTGACCGCCACCCTGGCCATCGAGTTGGGCCCGTTCAACATCAACGTCAATGCGGTGGCGCCCGGTTACATCGTCACCTCGATGACCGCCGCGACCGCCGAGCGGGTCGGCGCGACCCCCGAGGAGCACCAGGCCGAGGTGGCCGCGCGCACGCCGCTGCGCCGGGCCGGCACGCCGCAGGAGATCGCCTCCGTGGTGGCCTTCCTGGCCAGCGAGGAGGCCTCGTACGTCAGCGGCCAGACCCTGTACGTCAACGGCGGGGCGCGCTGACGGCCGGTCACTGAACGACCGGGTCACCGGGGGGACGGCGGGCTGCTCCCACCGTCCCCCCGTGCTGCCCGCGCCCTCACTGCCCGCAGTGGAAGGGGTCGAGCTCGCCCGGGTCGAAGTCGGCGTGCAGCGCCGCCGCGTCGAACAGCATCAGCAGGGCGGCCGCGAACAGCAGCAGGACCAGCACCGCCAGGCAGCAGTGGGCCGGCGCGCCGCCGCCGCGCGGGTGGCGGCCCAGCGCGCGCACCACGGCCACCACGGTCGCCGCGGTCAGGCCCAGCACCACGAACCCGGCCAGGTAGGAGACGAACGGCACCGCCGCGGCGCGGTGGCAGTGGCGGGTCGGCTCGACCACCACCTGGTCGAAGACCAGCGCGTGGACGACCTGCGCGAGCACGCCGAGGGTGAAGATGCCCAGCGCCCCCAGGGTTCGCCGGGCGTAGCGGGCAGTCGCGTAGGGCATCGGTCGGTACCAGTTCGGGTCGCGGGTGGACGGCTGGACGGCCAGCTGAACAGCCGGTGGACAAAAAGTGGACGGCCGGGCGGGCGGACGGGGGGCGAGTGTAGCGCGCCCGCACCCGGACCGAACGGCCGGTCGTGGTGGGCGCAAGACGACTGCGGTGGAACGGGATTGCGGAATTGATCATGCGTCAGCGAGGCTGGCCCCGAGACACCTGGTGTGCAGTCAGAAGAGGGGATCGACATGTCGACAAGGGCACTGGTACTGGGCGGCGGCGGGGTGGCGGGCATCGCCTGGGAGATCGGCGTGCTCACCGGCCTCGCCGAACAGGGGGTCGACGTCACGGGGGCGGACCTGGTGGTGGGGACCTCGGCGGGCTCCACGACGGCCGGGCAGCTGGCCAGCGGCCTGCCGCTGGGCGAGCTCTTCGAGCGGCAGGCCGACCCGGCGCGGCAGTACCCCGAACTGACCCCCACCCACCTGACCATCGCCGAACTGATGGAGATCTGGGGCGCGTTGCTGGCCGAGGTGTCGGACCCGCTCGAGCTGCGCCGGCGGGCCGGCGCGATGTCGCTGGAGGCCGAGACGGTCACCGAGGCCGAGCGCCGGGCGGTGATCGAGGGCCGGCTGCCGGTGCACGAATGGCCCGAGCGCGCCATCACCCTGGTCGCGGTGGACGCGCACAGCGGCGAGGTGCGCCTCTTCGACCGGCACAGCGGCGTCCCGCTGGTCGACGCGGTGGCGGCCAGCTGCGCGGTGCCGGCCATCTGGCCGGCCGTCACGGTCGGCGACCGCCGCTACATCGACGGCGGCGTCCGCTCCTCCAACAACGCGGACCTGGCGGCCGGCCATGACCGGGTCCTGGTGATCGCCCCGATGACCGACCCGGCGCTGGCGGAGGAGATCGCCCTGCTCGCCGAGGAGTCGCGGGTCGAGCTGATCTCGCCCGACGAGGAGGCCACCGCCGCGTTCGGCGCCGACCCGCTCTCCCCCGCCACCCGCACCCCCTCCGCCCACGCCGGCCTCGCCCAGGGCCGGCGGCTGGCCGGGATCGTCCGGGACCTCTGGATGTAGCACCGCAGCACTCCGCGAGCCGGGACGACGGCGCCGCGCGGGGTCCGGGTGTCCGGACCCCGCGCGGCGCACCGGTGGGGCGCTCAGCTGCCGTAGTGCGGGCGCAGCGTGACGCTCAGGATGGTCCGGTACTCGGCGGGCTGGGCGGCCGGCACGGTGTAGGGCGCGGCCGGGTCGGTGCCGTAGACGCTGCCGGTGGCGGGCAGCGGCTTGGGGGTGGAGTACCCGGCGAACAGCATGGTCAGCGTGCCGTTGTCGTTCTGGACCACGGTCGGGTCGTAGACCCGGCCGCCGTAGTAGCCGCTGACGTCCAGCGCGCCGCCGCTCGCCGCCTGCCGGGCCAGCGCCGAGAACGTGTAGTCGGTGCCGATCAGCTTCTGCGGCGCGGACCAGGTCTTCCCGTCCCGGGAGGAGGAGTAGAAGATCTGGTTGAAGGCGTCGCTGTCCCCGTCGGAGGCGTAGGCGCCGGACAGGAAGAGGCCGTAGCTGCCGTCCGGGTTGGTGATGACGGTGCCGCGCGAGCCGATCCAGCGCAGCACGCTGTCGCTGGTGCTGGTGGGGTCGCCCAGGCCGCTGACCTGGCCGAGGTCGGTGAAGTGCAGGCCGTCGGTGGTGTACGCGGCGCGCACCACGGTGTAGTCCTCGTTGTTGCCGTAGAGCGACTTGGGCTTGTTCTTGCCCTCGCCGATCCGCGCCAGCTGGTCGTACGGCACGGTGGCCGCGCCGGGCGCGCCGACGCTGCTGCCCTTGGCGACCGCCCCGGTGCCGCCGGTGCAGCCGGTCAGGTGGGTGGCGTCGGCGCCGGTGCAGCTCACCTGGACGATGCCCGCGGGGGTGCCCAGGCTGACCGTCACCGAGCCGCCGACCGGCTGCAGGGCCGAGGTGTCGGCCACCGGCAGGGTCGCGGCCGGCAGCGTGACGGCGGCCGTGGTGGTGGTCGGGGCGAAGTACCCGGCGATCTTCTCGGTGTAGAGCACCGCGACGCTGCCCTTGGGCGCGCCGGGGTAGTGCGGCAGGGTGCTGATGATGCCGTCCGGCGCGATCAGGCCGGAGGTCTGCTGGGCGCTCGCCGGGATCACCGCGTCGGCCCGCACCGCGTCGCCCACCGCGAGCGTGACGCCGGTGCCGGTGCGGGTGGTGCAGCCGGTGAAGGCGGTCGCGGTGGCGGCGGCGTCGTTGCAGTCCACCGTGACGCCGGCGACCGAGAAGTGACCGGGCTGCTCGTCCTCGGCGGTGGCGACCACCGCGATGGTGACGCCGGCGCCGCCCGGGCCGGCCGGGACCGCGACCGGCGCCGTGACGGTGGTGTCGCCGCCCTCGCCGACCGGCTCGGCGGCGGGCAGGCCGGCCAGCGGGTTGCCGCCCTTGGGCGTCAGGTGGTGCACGATCAGGTTGGTGCCGAGCGCGTCGCCCGAGGGGCGCGAGAGCGTGTAGAGCACCTGGCCGCGGTGACCGGTGCCGGCGTAGTCGGGCACCGTCAGCACGAAGGCGTGGCCCTGGCCGTCGTCGTTGGTGTTGCCGTTCGGGCAGAGCCCGGCGTTCTGCTCCAGGGCCTGGCCCGCGTACCGCCAGGTCCGCCCGTGGTCGGTGGAGGTCGCCGCCACGACCGCCTCGTCGCCGTCCTTGGGGCGGTAGTCGAAGAGGCCGTTCAGCGTCTCGCCGCCGTCCTCGCTGGTGACGAACGGGAAGTAGTACGGCTGCATCGGCAGCGTGCTGCCCTGCGGCTGACGGACCACCGAGCCGGTCTCGGGGGTGGCGCCGCCGCTGGAGCAGTAGCCGGTGAGCGGGCCCGGGCTGCCGGTCACGCCGCTGGCGGCCGGGACCGCGCCCGAGCCGGCCGGGTCGACGGCCAGGTTCGGGTAGCTGACACCGCCGACGGTGACGGTCCCGCTCCCGCCGCCCGCGTAGACCGGCAGGCTCCGGCTGTACGGGGCGCCGAGCGTCGGGTCGCCCTGGGCGAGCGTCCAGGGGCCGCCCTTGACCTTGTCGACCACGGGGGTGCCGACGGTGTAGCTCAGCGCGCCGTGGTGGTGGCCGCCGCGGCCCCACCCGTCCGGGCCCGACGATCCGTCCGCGCCGGCGGCCAGGGCCGGCCCGGCGGTGGCGGTGACGGCGGCGAGCATGGTGACGGCGACGGCTGCTGCGGTGGCGATCCTGCGATGGGGCATGGAGGTCCCTCCCGGGTACGTCCGTACGGGAAGCTGCACGGGTCAGCGCAGATCCTGGTCACCCGAAGGCCCCCGTGGGGGCCGGAGCAGGGAGAGTTCACGCACCGTTCGCCGCCCATCCGCCCAGCGGGGACGGACCGCGCGGGCAGGGGGGTCAGGCTGGCCCCCGGCGCGTCCGAAACCGGTCGGCCGGTCTTTACCTCGCCTTGACGCCCCCTCTGATGAGGTGGGCACAGCTCCGATCAGCGCCATCAGGGGTAACTTCCGAACGCTTTTTCGGGACATGTCGGCATGCCGCGCAGGCATGTCAAGAGTCCGAAATGACTATAGATCCATCGGCTCTCCACACGATGAGATAACCGTGCCGGCCCCGTGTCGGCCCGACCCTCCATCCAAAGGAGTTCCATGGGCACCTCCCCCGCCACCGCGGGCCCCCGACGCTCCGTGTCCGCCCGGGCCCTGGCCATGCTCGCTGTCGGGGCCACCGCCCTGACCGCCGGCACCGTCACCGCCCAGAGCACGGTCGCAGCGGTCGCCGCACCGGCTCACGCCGCCTTCAAGCTGCGGCCGGCCTCGCAGGGCCACATCAACGCGGTGGGGCGCACCTCCCCCATCAGCACCAGCGACTGCGTATCGCAGATCGGCATCCACTGCTACTCGCCGCTGCAGTACCGCACCGCGTACAACCTGAACCCGCTGTACAAGCAGGGCATCACCGGCAAGGGCCGCACGATCGTCATCGTCGACTCCTTCGGCTCGCCGACGATCCAGTCGGACCTGCAGACGTTCGACAAGCAGTGGGGCATCCCGGACACCAACGTCGAGGTCGTCAAGTGGGGCAACGTCCCGCCCTTCGACCCGACCAACCCGGACCACACCGGCTGGGCCGGCGAGACCACGCTGGACGTCGAGTACGCCCACGCGATCGCCCCGGACGCCCACATCGTCCTGGTCGAGACCGGGGTCGCCGAGACCGAGGGTGTCACCGGTCTGCCCGAGATGATGGACGCCGAGAAGGCGCTCATCAAGCAGGGCAAGGGCGACGTCATCACCCAGAGCTTCGGGGCCACCGAGAACACCTTCCCGGGCTTCGACAAGGGTGACTACTCCTCCCTCACCGACCTGCGCTACGCCTTCAAGGCGGCCGCCGACCACAACGTGACGGTGCTCGCCTCCTCCGGCGACAACGGCGTGACGGACGCCGACAACAACAGCAACCTGTACCCGTACAAGGTCAACTCCTGGCCGTCCTCCGACCCGCTGGTCACCAGCATCGGTGGCACCCAGCTGACCCTGGACAACGACGGCAACCGCACCGCGCCCGACGCGGTGTGGCACGACGCCTACGGCGCCGGCGGCGGTGGCCAGTCCGCGGTCTTCGACCGCCCGTGGTACCAGCTGGGCGTGGCCAACGTGGTCGGCTCGCACCGTGGCACCCCGGACATCAGCATGAGCGCGGCGGTGGACGGCGCGGCCTGGACGTACGAGTCGTTCGACCCGACCCGCGTCGGCTGGCACCTCACCGGTGGCACCAGCGAGGCCTCGCCGATCTTCTCCGGCGTCGTCGCGCTCGCCGACCAGGCCGCGGGCTACCGCCTCGGCCAGCTCAACTGGCGCCTGTACGGCCTGTCCCTGCTGCCCTCGCAGTGGAGCGGCATCACCGACGTCACCACCAGTGACAACGGCTGGAACGGCGTGACGGGCTACGCGGCCACCAAGGGCTACGACATGGCCTCGGGTGTCGGCACCATCGACGCCACCAAGTTCGTCCACGCCCTCGCGGGACGCTGACGAAGCGTCGGGGGCCGGCCGCCGCGCCTGACAGCTCGGCTCGGCCCCCGACGCGCCGGTGAACCGGCCGGTGCCACCTCTGCGCGACTGCGCGGTGGTGGCGCCGGCCGGTTCACGCGTTTCCGGGGGCGCGACGGATCGGGCGAATGGGACCCGGCGCGTGGGCTACTGCGGTGCGGCGGCGGCCAGTTGGGCCAGGTAGCGCTCGGCCGCGCGCAGCTTGCGGCCGTCCGGGCCCGGCAGGTGGGCGCGCAGCTCCAGGATCAGCGGCGCGGCCGCCAACGCCCGCGCGCTGTCCGGGATCGCCCGCCAGCACGCCTCCGCGTTGGTCGCCACCCGCTGGGTCTCCGGGTCGTCCGGCCCCTGGGCGGCCAGCAGCACCAGTGCCACCTCCCGGTACAGCTCCGCCGCCACCGCCGGCTCGCCCGCCAAGCGGGCCACGTGCGCCCGTACCTGACGCACCATCAGCACCGGCTCGGCCACCGGGCCGTGGGCGGCGATGACCTGCTCCTCCAGTGCGAGCGCGAGCCCGGCGGCGGCGGCGTGCTCACCGGCGTCGGCGGTGCGCACGATGCGGCCCAGCGAGGCCCGGTAGTCCTCGGGGGGCTCGACGGACTCGACGGGTACAGCGGGCTCGACGGGAACAGCGGGCTCGACGGGTACGACGGGTTCGGGGGTGATGGCGGGCGGCACGGCCTTGGGTGCCGCCTTCAGCAGCGACACCGGTCGGACCGGACGGACCGTCGGCGGCGCGTCGGCCTTCAGCAGCGTCACCGGTCCGCGGTCCACCGCCGGTCTCGGCAACGGGACGGCGCGCGCGCCCACGGCCTGCGCGGCCACCGTGACGGGCATCGCCGGGCCGCGGCCGCCGACCGGCCGGCCGAGCCCGCCGCTCGCCGCCGGGCCCGCCATCGGGCGCACCTCGCCCGCCTGCTGACGGGCCGTGTTGCGAAAGACCGGGCGGTTCGGCCCGTAGGAGGCGAAGACCAGCACGTCGGGGCGGAGCACCGAGTGCACCTGCTGGCGCAGCTGCTCGGGCGCCAGCACCGGCCCGGCGCCGGGGCGGCCGCCGTGCAGGGCCTCGATCAGCGCGCGGGTGAAGGTCCCGATCTGCTCGGGGTCGGGGCTGACCACCGCCCACAGCGGCAGCCCGTCCACCAGCGCGCCGGGTGCGCCCAGCAGCGGCCAGGCGCCCTGCTCGGCGCTCAGGTCGGCGATCACCAGCGTGTCCCAGTCGGCGGGCCGCGACTGCAGCTCGCCGACCACGGCCTGCCAGGCCAGGCCGTCCTGGCGGATCGTGCCGGCCTTCGCGTCACGCAGCGTCAGGTACAGCCCGCCGCCACGCTTGTCGGCGACCAGGTGGCCGCCCAGGTGCAGCAGCAGCGGCCCCGGGTGCCGGGCGGCCGCGCGCAGGTGGGCCAGGACGGTCTGCGGATCGCTCGCGGACGGCAGGTGCACGGCGTCCACCGCGTCGGCGGCGAGCAGGGTCTGCGGCGCGACGGCGGCCAGCATGGCCGAGAGCACCTGGGCCTGACCGCTGCCGCCACGGCCCCAACCCCGCCGGCCCGAGCCGCCGTAGCCGCCCTCCACCGCCAGGATCCGCCCGCGCAGGCCGCCACCGACCACGGTCGCCATGCCGGGCGGCTGGCGGTCCGCCAGGTACCGCTCGCCCGGGTGCGGTTCGGTCAGGTGCGGGCCGGCCGGGTGCGAGCCGGCCGGGTGCGGGGCCGTCAGATGAGGGTCGGCGGGGTTGTCGCGGTCGGCGGGCGCCCGGTCGGCCAGGGTCCGATCGGCCGCGGCCCGGTCGGGCGGCGGCGGGCCCAGCGGCGCGGCGTCCTCGGCCAGCAGGACCGCCGGCGGGTCCGGCGGGGGTTCGGCCGCC
Source organism: Kitasatospora nipponensis (assembly GCF_039528135.1). Taxonomy (NCBI): domain Bacteria; kingdom Bacillati; phylum Actinomycetota; class Actinomycetes; order Kitasatosporales; family Streptomycetaceae; genus Kitasatospora; species Kitasatospora nipponensis. The sequence continues at coordinate 87,249 of NZ_BAAALF010000011.1, forward strand.
GGAACACCGGAGATCGATGCACTGTCCGCCAACGCCGGTCACCACCCCGCCCGCCGCCCTGGGCGGTCTCTGTCCGAGGGTCGCGGCCAGCCGTGGCGCTCCCCTTTCCGCGCCACCTTACGGGGTCACGGCCCCCCGTTCCACGCCGGGTGCGCAGGCCGGCGCGGTGCCGCCGCACCTGCGCCGGGCAGCACCGCGAGCGTGCCGCCGGGCGCGGCGCCGACCCGCTCCGGGCCGGTGGCCGCCGGCATCGTCGAAGTAACCAGGGGGTCCCGCCCTGCGGTCGGCGCATCGGCCACGACGACACGTCAGGCCGGCATCGAGCGGAGGAGCACCGGGATGAGCAGGACCGCCGTGTTCGGGGCGGGCGGCAACGCCGGGCGCGACGGTGACCGCCGGGGACGTGGCGGCCCCGGCGAGGGTGCCCGCCGTCACCGCCGGGCACGACGCGGTGATCGACGCCGCCTACCCGGGTGACGTGCCCGCGGTCGATTTCTCCCCGGGGTGGGGTCCCGACCGGCGGTGCGCGGGCGCCTGGTTGACTGCTCGGGGCCCGGCCACCTCCGGGCCCGCACCGCGCCCACCCTCCGGCCCGCGATCCGGGCGGGGCGTACCGTTCGAGGTCCTATGCACGCCCTGCAGCCCCTGCTGGCCAGCTTCGTCCCGATCTGGGTCCTCACCGCGATCGGCTACCTGGTCAGCCGCACCGGGCTGCTGGGCGACCAGGCGGAGGCCGTGCTCGGCCGGTTCGTCTTCCATGTGGCCATGCCCGCGGCGCTGTTCACGATGCTCGCCAAAGCGCCGCTGACCACCTTCGCCAACCCCTCGATGCTCGCCTTCGCCGCCGGCACCGCGGCGGCCTCGCTGCTCGGCTGGGCGGGCGCGCGCTGGCTCTTCGGACGGCGGCTGGCCGACCAGGCGATCGGCGGCATGGCGGCCGGCTACGTGAACTCGGCCAACCTGGGGATCCCGGTGGCGGTCCAGGTGCTCGGGGACGCCTCCTTCGTGGGGCCGGTGCTGCTCTTCCAGGTCCTGCTGGTCACCCCGATCATCCTCGGCACGCTGGACGCGGACACCGCCGGCGACCGCGAGGGCGGCGGCGCCCGGGGGCAGGTGGCGCGCATGCTGCGGCTGCCGCTGCGCAACCCGATCATCCTGGCGTCGGCGCTGGGCGCGCTCTGCTCCGCCACCGGCCTGCGCCTGCCGACCGCCCTCGGCCACTCCTGCGAGGTGCTCGGCAGCGCCGGCGTGCCGACCGCGCTGATCACGCTCGGCATGTCGCTGCACGCCGGCCCGGCCGCCGCCCGCGCGGCGGGTGCGGCCGCCCGACCGGCCGGCCTGCGGGCCGAGGTCGGCCTCGCGGTGGTCTGCAAGAACCTGGTGCAGCCCCTGGTCGCCTTCGCCGTCGGCAGCCTGCTGCTGCACCTGAACGAGCACCAGTTGCTCGCCGTGGTGATCTGCTCCGCCCTGCCGACCGCGCAGAACGTCTTCGTCTACGCCCGCCAGTACGGCCTGAGCACCGCGCTGCCACGCGACTCGGTGCTCTGGTCCACCCTGCTGTCGATGGTCACCCTCTCGGCCATCGACTGGACCCTGGCCCCCGCGGTGCACTGAGGCGCCCACCGGGCGACGGACCGGCCACCGCCGTGCACTGATCCGGCCACTGGTCCGGGCCACCGCGGGCGGCCCTCGACGGGGCGGTCGCGGCTGTTTAGGATCGTGGACGTGGCATCGCGTGCCGGTCACCGACCGGGTGAGGCATGGAGGTGGCCACGAGTGCCTACGGAGGCATCTCACCCATGTCGGTCGAGTTGAACCACACCATCGTCCACGCCCGCGACAACCGGGAGTCCGCCGAGTTCCTGGCGGGCATCCTGGGCCTCGAAGTCGGCCCCGCCTGGGGCCCGTTCGTCCCGGTCAGCACCGCCAACGGCGTCACCCTGGACTTCGCCACCGCCCCGGCCGGGCCGATCACCTGCCAGCACTACGCCTTCCTGCTGTCGGAGCAGGAGTTCGACGCGGCGTTCGCCCGGATCCTGGACGCCGGGATCACCTACTACGCCGACCCGCAGCTGAAGCTCCCGGGCGAGATCAACCACCACCACGGCGGCCGCGGCGTCTACTTCCTGGACCCGGCCGGCCACGGCATGGAGATGATCACCCGCCCGTACGGCAGCCCCGAGCAGTAAGTCGGCTGCCCGACAGCAGGGTTGGCCGGCTGACGCGTGGGGGGTGCGCCGCGCCCGCGCGTCAGCCGGCACTGGACCGCCGCAACCCCCGGTTGCCTGGCACGCGTTCACCTGCACCGCCCAGGGGTTACCGTGCGGCAGGCACCCGAAGGCCTGGAGTCGCGCGTCGACGTCCTTCAGACCGGCGACGCCCGTACCGAACTCATCCCACCCGGGCCTCGGTCTCCCTAGCCTGCTCCGGAGCCATGGTCGGGCCGAGCCGACACCCGAGCGCGTCCACGACCGCCCGCCTCCCACGGCGGAGTGCCGCACCGCCGTGTGCTCGACACGTCGCTGCGGCACGCCGCCGTGCGGTTCGCGCGCGGCCTCAGGGGCTGGAGAGCAGGTCGCGCAGCAGGGAGACGGTGTCCGGGTCCAGGCTGCGGCCGGTACGGCGGCTGAGGGCGTCCAGGCGGTTGACGGCTTTCAGGAGTTGGTCGCGGGCGCCGGCCGAGGCGTAGGCGTAGAACAGGTCGCGGTGCAGCAGTTCGACGTCGGGGGCGACGGCCAGGCCGCGGAAGACGGCCGCCTCGGCGCTGCGGTGGTCGCCGTACTGCAGGCGGCGGGCGGCCAGTTCGTGCGCGGTGTCGACGACGGCGGCGAGCATGTCCTGGCGGATCGCCTCGGCCCAGCCGTAGCCGGTGGCCGGGGTCTCGGCGAACGGGGCACCGCGCACCAGGGCCAGCGCGTGCGCCAGCGCCGCGTCGGCGGTGGTGCTGGTGCTGCGCATGCCGCGCCGGTAGAGGCTGCGGAACTCGTCCCAGTCGCAGGTCACGGTCGGGGCGAAGGTGCAGGTGTCGGGGATGTCCTGGCGCAGGAAGGCCCGACCGTCGGGGTCGCCGCCGACCCAGGCGGCGAGTTCGGCGAGCGAGGCGGGCAGCGCCTGGTCGGGACGGGCGTGGTCGCCGGGGTGCAGGGCGCGGTCGACGGCGGCCGGGTCGGCGCCCGGGTGCAGGGCGACGCTGGCGGCGAGCTCGGTCAGCGCGGGCAGCGCGCCCGGCTCGGCGGGACCGACCGCGCCCTGCACGTCGACCGGGCCGAGCAGGCGGATCCGCGGGGTGGTCCGGGGGGCGTGCGCCTCCGGGGAGCGCAGGATCGCGAGCAGGTCGTCGGCGTCGGTGCGGGCGTACGCGGGCGTGCCGCCGCCAACGGGTGTGCCGCCGGGCGGGGTGGAGGGGACCGGCTCCGGGCGCAGCGGCAGGCGCGGGTCGGCGGGTGCCGGGGCCGGGGCGACGTCGTGGGTGGGCGCGGGCTCGGCCTCGACGACCGGCGGCGGGACGGGGATTGCGGGCGGCACCGGCCCGGCGGTCGGGCCCGCGGACGGGACGGCGGGCGGGATCGGGGCCGGGACGTTGCCGGGGCCGTCGTGCGACGGCTGCTGCGGCGGCGGGGTGGCGCCGGCCGGGGGCAGCGCGGCGAGCGGCGGCAGGTGCAGGGAACCGGACGCCGGCGCGGCGCCCGGCCCGCCCGCGTGCAGCCCGCGGCTGTTGACGCTGTGCCGGGGCGCGGGGGTGCTGGGCTCGGAGGTCGGCCGGGGAGCCGCCGGACCTGCCGGGCCCGGGCGGCCCGGGAGAGGCCGTCCCGAACGGTCGGCACCGTCCCGGGGAAGGCCGCCAGGGGCGCGCGCAGCACGCCTTCGGCGAGGAACCGGATGTCGTCGAAGGGC
>NZ_BAAALF010000012.1:0-68464 GCF_039528135.1 Kitasatospora nipponensis
CGATGCCGCTGCCCCCGACCCCGCCACGCCCGACCCCGCCGTGCCCAATCCGGCCCCGCCCCCCCCCCCGCCCCCGCCCCCCCCCCGGCCGCCCGCCGGGGACCCGGCGGGCGCGATCGCCGCGCTGCGCGGTGACATGGCGCAGGAGCAACTGCCGAAGGACCGGCAGGGCCCGCTGCTCAAGACGATGGACGTGGCCCTGTCGACGCTCGCCGCGGGCCGTCCCCAGGACAGCGTCCAGGCGCTGAAGGCGGCGCAGCGGCAGGTGCGCGACCTGTCCAAGAAGCACGCCGTGGACGCTCCGACCGCCGCCGCCTGGCAGCGTCAACTCGCTTCCATCATCGGCTCGTTGGCCGCTGGTGGTGCGACCGCCGACGGCAGCGGGGACAACGGCGACAACGGGAACTGAGGCCCGCACGCCGCTGCGGTGGTCCCGCGGTGGCGCGCCGGATCCGCCGGCGTTGTCCCCAGGCTGTGGAAACATGGCGCGCGGGAGGCCCGGTGCAGAGCCGCGGCCGGACGGCAGATCGGGACGGTCGGGGTGGCCACAGTCGCGCAGGTCCGGGAGGCGGCGCTCGCGTTGCCGCGCAGTGAGGAACACCTGATCCGTGACCGGGTCAAGTTCCGGGTCGGCCGGATCGTCTACCTCGCCCTGTCGCGGGACGAGACCGTGCTGGGCTTCGCCTTCCCGCGCGAGGAGCGGGCGGCCCTGCTGGCCGCCGAGCCCGCGACCTACCTGCCGCCCCAGGCCGCCGACGAGCGGTTCAACTGGCTTCAGTTGCGGCTCGACGCGGTGGACGAGGCCGAGTTGCGCGAGATCGTGGTCGACGCCTGGCGGATGGTGGTGCCCAAGCGGCTGGCCGCCGAGCAGGCCGCCGCCGAGGCTGCCGAGCGCGCCGCCGGTACGGATGCCGGTGCGGCGGATGCAGCGGCCGACGAGCTGCCGGCCGGGCCGACCTTCGCCCAACTGCGTGCGGCGGCCGAGGTGTTCAACAGCTACGGCACCGTCGACGCCGGGTGGCAGCGCTGGCTCGCCGGTACCGCCTCGGCACCGGACCTGTCCCGCCCCGAGCACCGCCAGGAGCTGCATCGCTGGCTCAACTCCTGGGGCTGCCGGCTGCGTTATCCGCGCGAGGGCGAGCCGGACGTGCTCGGCACCGGCCTCGCCGCCTGGTGGCAGCGGCACGCCGCAGCGTTGCCCTCCTGCTCGCTGTCCGAACTGACGGACGCCCAGATCGCCCTGCTGGCGGCGGCGTACGCGGAGTTGGCCGCACTGCCCTCCTCCGGGGCCCGGACCCTGGGACCGACGGCCGCCGCCAAGGCGCTCTACGCGCTGCGTCCGGCGGCCGTGATGCCCTGGGACGCGGCCATCGCGGCCGCGCTGCACGGCGGTCGGGACGGCGCCGCCTTCGACCGTCACCTGCGCTGCGGGCGGGCCTGGGCGCGCGCGGTGGTCACCGAGTCGGGACTGGACGAGCGGCGGCTGCCCGCCGAGGTGGGACGCCCGACGGTCGCACTGGCCAAGGTGCTGGACGACTACCTCTACGTCACGATCACCGCGGCCGTCCCGCTCTCCTGACGCCCGGCCGGTCCAGGCGCTCCCGGACGTGCCACGGCCCGCCCGGAGTCGCTCTCCGGGCGGGCCGCGGGACGTGGCCCGGCGCGTGACGCGGCTCCCCCCGGCGCGCCGCGGTGTGACCGCGCCGCGCCGCCGCCCCGCTCGCCGGCTGCCGGGTCCGGTCGCTACTGCCGGGTCCCGCACCCCGGGCAGAACGCCGCGCCGGCGGGGACCGCCGTCTGGCAGGAGCGGCAACCGGGCGGGTCGGCCAGCCGGAAGCCGCAGCCGGGGCAGAACGCCGAGCCGTGCGTCTCGGTGCTGCACTGCGGGCAGACCAGCTGGCGCGGCGCGCTGACGTCGTACGCCGCACCGGCCTGCTGCCCGGCGGTGTAGGCCCGGTCGGTGACCTGGTCGTTCAGGCCGCGCTGGCGGGCCGCCTCGGCCTCGGCGGCGGTGTCGGGCGCGCAGCCCAGGCAGAGGCCCTTGCTGCCGTTCCAGCACTTCGCGCAGACGTGCTGGGTGCACCGCGCGCAGCGGTTGAAGTGGCCCTCGGCGTTGCCGATCGCGCGCTGGAAGGCGGTGTCCCGCGCGTTGCCCCAGCTCGCCCCGGCCAGGCCGTCGGCCGCGTTGCTGATGGTGCTGCCGTTGCCGCCCAGCAGGCTCCAGGCCGCGCCGACGCCCTTGCTGACCCAGCCGGCCGCCCGGCCGGTGGTGAAGGCCTCGAACGGGGAGCGCCAGGTGTCGTGGCAGCGCGAGCAGTGGAACTCGAACTGGAAGCCGGCGCCGGTCCCGTACTGCTCACACATGTCTCTGTAGTTGTTGGTGAAGTAGATCTCGCTGCTCAACGGGTAACCCCCACACGTGCTGTTGTCTGCTGCCCAGCCGTACGACGTCGGTGGCGCCCGCGCGGTTCTGGGCAGCTGTCTTCGGGCGAGGGAAGGGTGACACGTGGAGCCGTCCTCTGGGAAGCTGCCGATGGCTTAAACCCTGGGGTGGAGAGGCGGATCCACCCGGTGATCAACCCTGGCGCCGATGTCCGGCCGGGGGTGCGGCGCGATCCTTGGGCCATGGACACCACGACGTACCTCGTCAACGCACCGGTCACCCGGATCGCCGTCACCCGGGTCCGGGGTCACCTCCACCAGCGCGACGCCGTCTGCGGCCGGGCCGTCGCCGCCGCCTCGCGGAGCGCCGGGTGATCCGCCGCCCGGCGGGATCCGTCGCTGGCCACCGCGCCGTCCCGCTCCCTATGCTGCGGGTCATGGGGAGTGCAGCGCGTGGCGGGGACGACCTGGGGGCAGCGGCGGAGTCGACGTCCGGCGCGCCCCTGCGGCCGATCGGACCGCAGCGCCTCGGGGCCTCTGACTCCCCGTCGGACCCGTACCCGGTCGGGACCGGCGGCCTCGACAGCGAGCGGATCGCCCGGGCCCGGCTCCGGGCCCGGGAGCGGTACGAACGCCAGGGCAGCCGACTGCAGCCGATCAGCTGGCTGCTGCTGGTGGTGGTCCTGCTCTGCGCCTGGACCGGCGAGGTCCGCCCCGGGCTCTCCGGTGTCGCCCTGGGGATGTCGCTGGCCCTCGCCTGCTACACCGTGCCGCTCGCCCTGGCCGCCGTGGACCGCTGGCCGGAGCGGACGCTGGGCTGGCGGATCGCGCTGGTCGTGCTGATCTCGGCCAGCGGGCTCACCCTCTCGGCGCTGGAGCCGACCGGTGCGCTGGCCGACATACCGGTCTCCGCCGCGGTCATGATGGGCTTCTTCTGGCTCGACCTGCGGCGGGCCGTGATGATCAGCGGCACGACCACCGTGCTGCTGGGCGTCCTGCTGGCCCTGACGGCCAGTCGGCCGCTGGAGACCGCCATCGCCTCGATGCTGCTCTGCGTGGTGCTGGCCGTCACCGCCGAGCTGATCCGCCGCAGCCGGGAGAGCCAGGACCGCACCGAACTGCTGCTGGCCCAGCTGGAGGACGCCCGGGAGGCCGAGACCAGGGCCGCCGCCGGGGCCGAGCGGGCCCGGATCGCCCGCGAACTGCACGATGTCCTGGCCCAGTCCCTCTCCGCGCTCTCGATCCAGCTGGAGGGAGCCCGCCGGCTCGCCGAACGCGACCAGGTGGCCCCGCTGCTCCAACAGATCATCGAGCGCTCGGTGGAACTCACCCGGGAGGGGCTCAACGAGGCCCGGCAGGCCGTCGGAGCGCTGCGCGGCGACCGGCTGCCGGACCTGGCCGACCTGGCGCCGCTGGTCGAGCGCAGCCGCCGGGACCTCGAACTGACCGTCGCCCTGGCCGTCCACGGCACGCCGCGTCCCTGCGAGCCGCAGGCCGGCTTCGCGCTCTACCGCGGTGTCCAGGAGGCCCTCACCAACGTGGCCCGCTACGCCCGCGGGGCCCGGGCGGACGTGATCCTCGACTACCGCCCGCAGTCGGTGGTGGTCACGGTCGCCAACAGTGCCGGCAGCGTGCCGAGCGGTCCCTCCGCAGGCGGTGGCAACGGCCTGCGCGGGATGCGCGAGCGGATCGAGCGGGTCGGCGGGACTGCCCACGCCGGGCCGCAGGGCGGCGGCTGGCAGGTCGCGATGGAGGTGCCGGCATGAGCGGGCGACAGGGCACGGCGGTCGGAGTGACCACGACCCGGACAGGGAGAACGACATGATTCGCGTGGTGATCGCCGACGATCAGCGGGTGACCCGGGACGGCCTGTCCCTGCTGGTCGGGCTGAACGACGGCATGGAGGTGGTCGCCCTGGCCGCCAACGGCGCGGAGGCGCTGGCCGCGGCCCTCGAGCACCGGCCGGACGTCGTCCTGATGGACCTCTCGATGCCCGTGATGGACGGCATCGCCGCCACCACCGCGCTCGGCGAGCAGCTGCCCGGCACCCCGGTGCTGGTCCTGACCACCTACGCCGACGACGCCTCGATCTTCCCGGCGCTGCGAGCGGGGGCCAAGGGGTACCTGACGAAGGACGCCGGCTCCGAGGCGATCGAGGACGGCATCCGGGCCGTGCACGCGGGTCAGACCTGGATGGACCCGGTGGTCCAGCAGCGCCTGGTCGCCGCGATCGCCGGCGGCCCCGGCAGCCCGCTGCCCGGCGTTCCCGCCCCCGCCCCCGCGAACGCCGCTGCCTCCGCGCCTGTCACGGCCGCCGCCCCCGCCACCGCCGCTGCCGCCGTGGTGCCGATACCGGCGGCCGAGGCCCCGGCCGGTGACGGTCTGACCGAGCGGGAGCGCGAGGTGCTGCTGCTGATCGCCGAGGGACTCTCCAACGCCGAGATCGCCGAGCGCCTCTACCTCGGCCAGGCGACGGTCAAGACCCACATCAACCGCGTCTTCGCCAAGACCGGCGCCCGTGACCGCGCCCAGGCGGTGCGCTACGCCTACCGCAACGGCATCGTGCCGGTCGACGGCGGCTGACCTGCGCCGCCCGGCCCTCCGCGGCTGCCGCCGCTCCCGCCGCCGCTGTCCGCGTGGGGCTGCCACCCCGGGTCGTCCAGCAGTTCCACCGCCGCGAGCACCGCCAGCAGTCCCAGGGCCAGCCAGAGCACCACCAGGGCGGTCGGATAGTTCCAGACCAGGAAGGCCGCGACCGTCACGGCCACCGCGCCCCAGCCGAGCCACGCCTTGAAGCGGTGGGTGAAGCGCCCCACCGCCCCGAGCCGCAGCCCCCACCGGCGACGGACCGAGCCGAGCCCCGCCTGCCAGCGCCCGCGCACGACGCGCGCCCGCCGGCCGTCCCCGGTCACCCAGGCCCCCAGGCCGACCAGCAGGCCCAGCACGATCAGCACCCGGATCCCGCCGCGCAGGAAGCGCACCAGCGTGTCGAAGATCGCGCCCGCGGCGGCCCGGTCCACGTCGCTGGACAGCCGGTGGAGGTAGATCGTCCGGAAGATCAGCAGCGCGATGCTGAGCGCGGCCGCCGCGGCGGCGATCCCCAGCGCGGTGGCGACCAGCGCGCGCCGGCGTCGTACGGCCAGCAGCACGCCGGCCGCCGCCAGGAGCAGCGTCAGGACCGGCAGCCAGATCCCGCCCTGTTGCAGCAGCCGGAAGGCCGTCTGCACCCGGCTCACGTTCGCCGAGCTGATCAGCACGTAGTCGGTGTGCACGGTGGGGATCGACGAGGCGATGGAGAGCCCGTCCGCCAGCAGACGGCTCTTCACCAGCTCGATCAGCGGTGCCAGGTCCAGGGTCACGGTGTCCCCCTGGATCTGCACCGCGCCGCTCTTCTCCCCGTTCAGCGCCTTCTCGAAGGCGTCGTGGGCCGAACGGTTGACCTCCGTCCAGGCGGCCGCGAAGGCGTCGCTCTGCATCACCTGCTCCACCTGCCCGCGCACGAACCCGGCCAGCTCGTCGCTCAGCGCGCCGCCGAGCTGGCCGAGCAGCCCGCCCAGCAGGGACTGTTCGTCGGGTGCCAGGTCGTTCAGCAGCGAACCGGGCAGTTTCTTCGTGATCGCCGTGGTGGCCCGGTCGGCGACGGCGGCCTGCACGGCCGGGTTCCCGGCGAGCGGCGCGACCGTGGCCAGGTAGCGGTCGGTGTCGGAGATCTGGGACCTCGCCCACACCGCGACCACGCTCAGCGGCGCCAGCAGGCAGGCGAGCACGATCAGGACGGCGGCCAGTGCCGAGGCCATCCGGCGCCCGGGACGCGCCGGCGTGGCGCCGGGGGCGTGCGAGCCCGCGAAGTCGCCGGGGTCGCGGGGTCGCTCGGGCCCGCCGGGGGCGGCCGTGCCGTTGCCCATCCGTGCCTCCGCCGTGGTCGGTCCCCCGGGACCAGCAGATAGCAGGTGGTCACGGACGGCCACTCGGAGTGCTCCGCCCGGCCGGGCGCCGGGCACGCGGAAGCCCCTGACACGCCGTCGTGGGACGGCGTGTCAGGGGCTCGCGGGTACCACCGCTCAGGCGGTGGTGTTCGTCTTCGTGGCCTCGTCGGCCTTGGTGACCGTGGCCGGGGTGACCGGAGCGACCGCGGGACGGTCCTGCTCGGCGGCGGTGGAGTTGGCCGTACCGTCCGCGGCCGGCGCGTCGTCCTCGCGCATGGCCTTGGTCTCGGCCTTCAGGATGCGCATGGACTTGCCCAGCCCGCGAGCCATCTCCGGCAGCTTCTTCGAGCCGAACAGCAGGATGATGACAGCCAGCACCACCAGGAGGTGCCAGGGCTCCAGACCGTTGCGGAACATCCCTGACCACCGGTCCCTTCGGTTTACTCGCCGTTGCAGAGCCGGGCGGGACCGCCCGACACCGCCAGTATGCATGGCCGACCGGGCGGACGTATACACCGCTCGGGAAACGATGGTCAAAGACCCGGTGTCGCACGGGGAATCGCCGGGCTTCGCCCTTATGTGGTCTGGACCACTTTGCATGGCCGGTCGTCCCACCAGCCAACCTTGTGGGGTGGCGGCGGCTACGGACCGTGCCGGTGGGCCGGCAGGACCGCCCAGACGCAGGCCGCCGCGACCACGAACACGGTCGCGGCGACCGTGCGGAGCGCTCGGGCGCCGACCGGGCGGGGGTTGCTCGGTGAGCCGTTCGGGTCAGGCGCGGGCTCGAGTTGACGCCGCCTGCGCAGGCCGAACGCGAACAGGCCGCAGGCGGCCAGGGCCAGCATCGCCCCGACCGCCGCCAGCGCCGGCTGGCCATCGCGCAGGGCGGCGCGCAGCACCAGGGTCGCGTTCACGGCCAGCAGCAGGCCGGTGCGGCTCCAGGCGAGCAGCGTGCGCTCGGCCTGCAGCCCGGGGGCGGGTCGCGTCGGCTGCCCGGAGGGCGGCGGGTCGTCGGGCCCGGTCATCGGGAGTACCCCACGATCAGCACGCAGAGCAGCACCGCGGAGGCGGCCACGCAGACGGTCAGGACCACCAGCACGTGGGTGTAGGGGAGCGGCCGGCCGGCCCGCATCGCCCGTTCGACGGTGGCCCAGCGCTGGTAGGCGGCGGCGCCCAGGCCCGCGCTGCCCAGCGCGAGCAGGACGGCCAGCGCGGCCCGGATCGCGGGCGGGGCCAGCCCGGGGGTCAGCTGGTCGATGGCGACGGCCCCGGCGAGCAGGGCCAGCGCGGTCCGGATCCAGGCGAGGAAGGTGCGTTCGTTGGCGAGCGAGAAGCGGTAGTCGGGATCCTCGTCCTCGTCGCGCCAGGCGGGTTGCGGCATCGGACCAGCCTTCCGGGTGCGCGGGTCGCCACTCACGGTCGACCCTAGGCCTGCGGGGGGACCGGCGCGCGCGATGGCCCGCACGGCGGGTCGCCGGGCGGGCCATCGCGTCGGTGGGGCGTCGGGCCGGTGCTGCGGCCCGCGGGGCGGTTCAGGCGGCGAGCCGCTCGGGGTCGGCCTGAGTCCCGGCCTGCGCTTCGGCCTGAGCCCCGGTTTCGCCGGCGGGCGCGGCCGTGGACGGCTCGCCGTGTCCGGTGGCCGGCGCCGCCACCGGGAGGTGGCGCATCAGGCGGTGCGCCAGCAGGGCCGCGCCGAGCAGGCAGACCAGGCCCACCACGGCGGCCACCTGCATGCCGTCGGTGAAGGCGTCGCGGGTGGTGGCGAGCAGCTGGGCCGCGCCCTGGCCGGGCAGCTCGGCGGCGGCGGTGAGCGCGCCGCCCAGCGAGTCGTGCGCCGCCCGGGCCGCGCCGTCCAGCAGACCGGCCGGCAGTCGGCCCTCGAGCCGGGTGCGGTCGACCGCCGCGCCGGCCGCGCCGAGGATCGCGATGCCCAGCGAGCTGCCCAGCTCGTTCGCCGTCTCCGAGGTGGCGGAGGCGGCGCCGGCCCGCTCGACGGGGGCGGCGGAGACGACCATCTCGGCCGTGAGGGTCATGGTGCCCACGGTTCCGGCGGCGAGCACGCCCGCCGCGACGAGGATCAGCGCCAGCGGCGAGTGCGGCCCGACCTGGGTCATCAGCGCGAAGCCGACCGCGCCGACCAGGAAGCCGCCGACCATCTGGTGGGCCGGGCGGACCTTGCCGGCCAGCGCCCCCGAGACCCCCACCGCAGCGCCGACCCCCACGCTCGGCAGCAGCGACCAGAGCGAGGCGGTGAGCGGGCTCATGCCCTTGACCAGCTGCAGGTACTGCGAGGTGAAGAGGGTGAAGCCCATCATCGCGAACATCGCCACGGTGTTGACGGTGATGGCCCCGGAGAAGGTGCGGATGCGGAACAGGCCCAGGTCGATCAGCGGCTGGGCCGCGGTGTGCTGGCGGCGCAGGAAGAGCGCGCCCAGGGCGAGGCCGGCGGCCAGCACCAGGGCCGGGGCCGGGCTCCAGCCGTCGACGGCCAGGGTCTTGACGCCGTAGACGATCGGCAGGACGGAGGCCAGCGACAGCACCGCGCCCGGCAGGTCGAAGCGGCCGTGCTGCTCGCTGCGGTACTCGGGGAGCAGGAACGGTCCGGCCAGCACCAGCAGCGCCATCACCGGGATGGAGACCAGGAACGCCGAGCCCCACCAGAAGTGGTTCAGCAGCAGGCCGCCGACCACCGGGCCCAGGGTGGCCCCGCCCGTGAGCGCACCGGTCCAGGCGGCCATCGCGGCCTGGCGCTGCTTGGGGTCGGTGAACATCGTGCGGATCAGCGCCAGCGTCGAGGGCATCAGGGTGGCCCCGGCCACGCCGAGCAGCGCCCGGGCCGCGATCAGCTCGGCGGCGCCGCCGGACCAGGCGGCCAGCGCGGAGGCCACCGCGAACCCGCCGGCCCCGATCAGCAGCAGCCGGCGCCGGCCGATCCGGTCGCCCAGCGCACCCATCGGGATGAGCAGGCCGGCCAGCAGGAACGAGTAGATGTCCATGATCCACAGCTGCTGGGTGCCGCTGGGCTTCAGGTCGGTGCTGATGAACGGAACGGCGAAGAAGAGCACGCCCATGTCCATGGAGAGGACCAGAGTCGGAAGCAGCAGGACGGCGAGTCCCGCCCAGGTGCGGCGGCCGGCGAGGCCGTGGGTTGCGGTCATGAGGAAGACGGTACGCACGTTTGAGACGCTTGTCTAGGACGTAAGTCTTACTCGACCGTGCGAGACGTACGTACCGATCTCGCGTAGCATCGGGGCCATGGGAAACCGAGAAGCCCTGCTGGCCGGGGCCAAGCGCTGCCTGTACGAGAAGGGCTACGGCCGCACCACGGCGCGCGACATCGCGAGTGCATCGGGCGTGAGCCTGGCCGCGATCGGCTATCACTACGGGTCCAAGGACGCGCTGATGAACACCGCGCTGATCGAGGCGACCGGCGACTGGGGTGACGCGCTGGGCGCGGCCCTGGCGGATCCGGCGTACGCGCAGGTCGGTCCGGAGGAGCGGTTCGTCCTCAGCTGGGACCGGGTGCTGGAGACCTTCGTCGAGCACCGCGGCCTGTGGACCGCGCAGCTCGAGATGGTGGCCCAGATCGAGCACATCCCCGAGTTGAAGGCCTCCCTGGGCGCCGCGCAGCGGATGGCCCGGCTGGGGCTCGCCGCGCTTTTCCAGGGCCGCACCGAGGTCCCGGACGACGAGACCGAGCTCGCCCGCGGGATCTTCTACCAGGCGCTGCTGGCCGGCCTCGCCGTGCAGTGGCTGGCCGCGCCGGACCAGGTGCCCAGCGGGCGTGACCTCTTCCGCGGGCTGCAGGTGGTCGCGGGCAGCGTGCTCGGCCCGCAGGAGTCGGTGGGCTGAGCCGCCCCCGGAGGGCTGGGGGGCCGAGCCGCCCGGGGGTGGCCGCCCGGTCGGACCCGTCCGAGGTGCGCGGCCCGGCCCGCTCGCCGAAGGTGGGCCTATGACGACCAATCAGAGCATCTTCGACGGATTCCAGCCCAACCGGAAGCTGCTTGCGGCCGGCCTGGCCCTCGGCGGTCTGGGCGCGGTGGCGGGGCTGACGGGCACGGTCCTGATCGGGGTGGCGCTGGCCACCGCCGGGCGCGGCTGGGTCCGGCAGCTGGACACCCCGCCCGGCGAGCGCGCCGCTCGTGCGCTGCAGCAGGCCAAGGCGGCCTCCCAGGCGGGTGTCGACGCCTGGCGCAACGCGGCGTCGGTCAACTGAGCCCGGCCCGCCGCGGGTGCGCGCCCCCGCGGCGGGTCAGGTCCGGGCGGGTGCGTCCGCCGCGGCCGCGAGCTGCGCGCGCAGTTCGTGCTTGAGGAGCTTGCCGGTCGCGTTGCGCGGCAGCGGGAGCGGGTGCAGGAGTACGTGGGCGGGCACCTTGAAGGCCGCCAGCCGCGCCGCGACGTGGCGCCGCAGCTCCTCGGCGTCCGCGTGCGCGGCGCCGCGCAGCCGGACCACCGCGGCGACCTCCTCGGCGAGCAGCGGGTGCGGCACGCCGAGCACCGCCGCGTCCGCGACCGCCGGGTGGTCGAGCAGCACGCCCTCCACCTCCCCGCAGTACACGTTCTCGCCGCCGCGGATCACCAGGTCCTTGAGCCGGTCGACCAGGTAGACCTCGCCGTCCCGGACGCGGGCCAGGTCGCCGGTGCGGAACCACGGGCCGGCGAAGGCGGCGGCGGTGGCCGCCGGATCGTTCCAGTAGCCGCGGAAGACGGCCTGGCCGCGCAGCCAGAGCTCGCCCACCTCGCCCTCGGGCCGCGGCGCGCCGTCCGGGCCGGCGATCCGCACCGCGAGCGCGGGGGAGCGGCGGCCGATGCTGTCGGGGTGCTCCAGGTAGCGGGCGCCGACGTTGGCGGTGACGCCGCCGCAGGTCTCGGTGAGGCCGTAGCCGTTGCGGGGCTCGACCCGGCCGCCGAACCGGCGGGCGATGCGCCGGGCCAGGCCGGGCGGGGCGGCGGCCCCGCCGGTGCTGATCACCGTCAGCGAGAGTGGTGCGGCGTCGGTCGCGGCCAAGGCAGTGGCATCGGCGGCCAAGGCGGTGGCATCGGCGGGGTCGCCGGCTTCGGCGGCGTCGAGCAGGGCGAGGGCGGTGGTCGGCACCCCGTTGAAGGTGGTCACCTGGTGCCGGTCGATCAGCTCCAGCGCCTGGGTCGGGTCCCAGCGGTCCATCAGGACCGCGGTGCCGCCGCCCGCCATCAGGGGGAAGAGCGCGGTGAAGGCGGCCACGTGGAAGAACGGGTAGGTCATCAGCACGGTCGGCGCCGAGGGCTGCCCCGGCTCGCGGCCGGCGGCCAGTGCCGCGGTCGCGGCGAAGAAGCGCGGGCCGATCGTCGCGGCGCACCAGGACGACTGGGTGGCGACCACGCCCTTGGGGCGTCCGGTGGTGCCGGAGGTGTACACGATGGTGGCGTCGTCCTCGGGGGAGATCGCCACCTCGGGCGCCGGCCGGCCCGCGACGGGTGGCGGCAGCTCCTCGAACCGCTCGACCCGCTCGCCCCGCTCGGCATCGGCATCGGCCCCGGCGGTCAGCAGCCAGGGCCGCTCGGCCTGCCCGGCCAGCCAGGGCTCGATCCGCGCGGCCCGCTCCTGGTCGGCCACCACCAGCCGGGGCGTGCAGTCGTCCAGCGCCCGGCCGAGTTCCCGGGCCGTCCACCAGGCGTTGAGCGGGACCGCGATCAGCCCGGCCAGCTGTGTGGCCCAGAAGGCGACCTGCCAGGCCGGCAGGTTGCGCATCGCGATCGCCACCCGGTCGCCGGGGCGCAGCCGGTAGTGGTCCACGTAGTGGTGAGCCAGTGCGACGGCCGCCGCGTAGTGCTCGGCGAAGGTGAGCCGGCTCTCGCCGTGCACCAGGAAGGTGAGCTCGCCGTGCGCGCGGGTGGCCGTCAGGAAGTCGCGCAGCACCGCGGGGCCGGCCAGGTAACGCGGCCCGCGCGGGGTCTCGGTGACGGCGAACGGCGCACCGGGCGCCGCGAGCGCGTCCTGCACCCGGGTGACGACGGCGAGCGAGCTGCTGGAGGGGCCGGGCGTGGTCATGGCGTCCTCGGTGACGGCGGCGGGCGGACGGCGACGAGGATACGGCGCGGCACGCCGCGGGGTCCGGGCCCGTCCGGTCGAAGCGGACGGGCCCGGACCCCGCGATGCGGCAGCGACTGACCGGTCGGCTACAGGCCCATCGACTTGGCGATGATGGTCTTCATGACCTCGCTGGTGCCGCCGTAGATCCGGAAGACCCGGTTGTCGGTGTAGAGGCGGGCGATCGGGTACTCCAGGATGTAGCCGTAACCGCCGTGCAGCTGGAGGCACTTGTCGATGACGACCGAGGCCGTCTCGGTGCAGAAGAGCTTGGCCTCGGCCGCGTCGGCCACCGTGAGATCGCCGCTCTGGTAGAGCTCCAGCGCCTGGTCGACCACCGCCTGCATCGCGGTGACCTGCGACTTGCAGTCGGCCAGCGTGAACTTGGTGTTCTGGAACTCGGCGACGGCCTGGCCGAAGACCTTGCGGTCCTTGACGTACTGCAGTGCGAAGGTGACCGCCGCGGCCGCCGCCGCGTAGCCGCCGACCGCGATGGCCAGGCGCTCCTGGACCAGGTTGTGGGTCAGGTAGCCGAACGCCCGGCCCTCCTCGCCGAGCAGGTCCTCGACCGGCACCTTGACGTCGGAGAAGGCGAGTTCGGCGGTGTCGGAGGTGCGCAGGCCGATCTTCTGCAGCTTGCGGCCCACCGAGTAACCCTCGGAGGTGGTGTCCACGCACAGGATCGACAGTCCGGCCCGGCGGTTGGCCGGGTCGTACGGCGCGGTGCGGGCGACCACCAGCACCAGGTCGGCGAGCACGCCGCCGGTGATGAAGGTCTTGGAGCCGTTGAGGACGTAGTGGGTGCCGTCCTCGGAGAGCTTGGCGGTGGTGGTGATGCCCGCGAGGTCGGAGCCGGCGCCCGGCTCGGTCATCGCGATGGCGGTCATGAGGTCGCCGGAGATGAAGCCGGGCAGCCAGCGCTGCTTCTGCTCCTCGTTGGCGTACTCCAGCAGGTAGGGCAGCACCAGGCCGGTGTGCACGCCGGAGGAGCCGAGGCTGACGCCCGCCCGGGCGACCTCCTCGGTGACGATCGCCTGGTACTTGAAGCCGGTCTCGCCCGCGCCGCCGTACTCCTCGGGGACCTCGATCCCGAAGACGCCCAGCTCGCCGAGCTTGTTGTAGAACGCGCGCGGCGGGTGCCCCTGGGCCTCCCAGCTCTCGTAGACCGGGACGACCTCCTTGGCGATGAAGTCCCGGATCGTGCTCCGGAACGCCTCGTGGTCCTCGTTGTACACAGTCCGGCGCACGACGGCGCTCCCTTCGCACGGTGGTCGTCCCGCCCAGCTCCCGCGCTGCTGCGGTGAGGCCCCGGCGGCGTCGGTGTGGGGGACCGGCGGGCCGGGGCCACAACCCAGCGCTCTCAGGTGCCAGGTTGATCGCTGGCTAAGTTAATCCTCGGTAGCTTCGCTGTCCAGAGCCGGCGCGGTCCGGCCGGCCGCCGACCCGGCCCGTCACACGGGCCTGTTACCGGTGGACCTCAAGCCGCTTTAAGTGAATCATGGGTAGCCATGTCGGGCACGGTGGCCGCCAGTGGCGGGAGGGTGTGGATGGAGCGGGAGACGGTGGCCGCGGGGCGGTCGCGCCGGCCGCGCGGGCGCCGCGGTCAGATCCTGGCGGTGGCCGCCGAGCAGTTCCACCGCCGCGGCTACCACCAGGTGGCGATGGCCGAGGTGGCGGCCGCGGTCGGGATCACCGCGCCGGCGCTGTACCGGCACTTCCGGGGCAAGCCCGAACTGCTGCGCCAGGCGGTCCGGTCCGGGGTCCTGGAGCTCTCGGCGGCGGTGCGCGCGGCGACGCTGGCCGCGGAGCGGCCCGGCGCCGGCTCGACCGGGCCGGGTGAGCTGGCCCGGGCGCTCGCCACCGTGGCCGTCGACCAGCGGGCCCTGGGCACCCTCTGGCAGCGCGACGCCCGGCTGCTGCCCGCCGCCCAACGGGCCGAGCTGCGGCGGCTGTTGCGCGCCGACGCCCGCTCGGCGGCCCGGGCGGTGCGCGCCGCCAGGCCGGAACTCGAAGCGCGGCAGGCCGAGTTGATCGCCTGGGCGGCCTTCTCGGTGGGGGCCAGCCTCTCGTACCACACCTTCGCGCCGCCGCGCCGACGCTTCGAGCGGCTGCTGGCCGACCTGCTGTTGGCCCTCTTCTCGGTCGAACTGGACGTTCCCTCAGACGGGTTGGGCCCCGGGCGGGGTGTGCCGGTCGTCCAGCCGGCCGGACGCCGCGAGGAACTGCTGGCGGCAGCCGTCCGGCTCTTCCACGAGCGCGGCTTCGACAACGTGAGTACGGACGAACTCGGCGCCGCCGTCGGGATCGCGGGGCCGAGCCTCTACAAGCACTTCCCCGCCAAGAGCGACCTGCTGGCCGCCGCGCTGGTGCGCTGTCGCGAGCGGCTCTGGCACGAGGTGCAGAGCGCGCTCTGCGGCGCGGACCGGCCCGAACGCGCGCTGGCGGCCGGCCTCGCCGCCTACCTGGACTTCGCCTGCTGCCACCGCCACTACCTGGGGGTGATGGTGAGCGAGACCGAGCGGCTGGCCGAGCCCGACCGCAAGGCCGCGCTGGACTTCCGGCGCGACTTCCTGCGGACCTGGGTGCACCTGCTGCAGCAGGTGCACCCGCAGTGGGACCGGGCCGAGGCCCGGATCCGGGTGCACGCGATGTTCGCGCTGGTCAACGACGGGGTGCGGAGCAGCCCGTGGTCCGCGGTCGGGCAGAGCGCACCGTGGCTGGAGCGGTTGGCGCGCGCGGTGCTGGGCCTTTCGTAGGCCTCACGCACGCCGCCTCGCCGTTGGTCGCCACCGGTGGCGACCAACGGCGAGGCGGCCGGTCGGGTCGGATCAGCCGGCTGCCGGCACGTAGTGGACCGCGTGCAGGAAGTCGAGGTTGCCCTGCAGCGCCGCCACCCCACCGGAGTTGCCGGCCACGCCGGTGGTGTTGTTCTGGTTGCTGCCGCCGGAGCCGGTGGCCGTCTGCTGGGCGGCGTTGCCGTTGCCGGTCACACTGCCGACCACGTTGCCGGAGCCCCAGTTGCTCACGACGCTGCTGTTGGAGCCCTGCGAGGCGCCGGCGCCGTTGTCGGCCTGCGCGCTGCCGATGCCGAGGACGAGGAACGCGCCGAGGGCGGTGAGGGCGGTGAGGGCACGGGTACGGGACACGATGGTCTCCCTAGGAGTACTGGTGGTGCTGCGAGTTGGCGTGCGCGAGGTGGCCGCCCCGGGTCGCCGATGACTGACGTCGCGCCCTCAGCATCACCCGGCGGACCGGTCATCTGCCAGAGATCCCGGGCCAATTCGCTCGATGGGGTCACAATGGGTCGGTATCGCCCGAAGAAGGTTTGAACCCCATCGAAACGCCCCGGATCGGACCCCCTCTTCCCGGGTCGAAACCGGTTGGTCCCACGATTGTCAGACTGGCAGACTGGGGCCTCATGTCTGAAGGTCAGGAGAACCTGCGCACCACCGAGGTCGACCTGGGCGGCCTGGTGAGCGTCCTAGCCACCCACCTCTACTCCACCCCGCTGGTCGCCCTGCGCGAACTGGTCCAGAACGCGCACGACTCGCACACCCGGCGCCGCCTCGAGGACCCGGCCGGCGCGGCCGGCCACGCACCGCGGATCACGGTGCGCGGCGACGTGGCCCGGCGGACCGTCTCGATCGAGGACACCGGAGCCGGCCTGACCGAACCCGAGATCCACGCCTACCTGGCCACCGTCGGCACCGGCTACACCCGGCTGCTGCGCGAGGTCACCGGCAACGAGGAGCTGATCGGCGCGTTCGGCCTCGGCTTCCTCTCCGCCTTCTCGGTGGCCGAGGAGGTCACCGTCACCACCGTCTCGCACCGCGAGCCGCAGCTCTGCCACCGCTACCGCAGCCGCGGCGGCGAGCAGTACAGTGTCGAGCCGGCGCCGCCGCGCCCGAGTCCGGGCACCGTGGTGGAGCTGACCCTCAAGCCCGAGCACGGGCACCTGGCCGACGAGCAGGCGCTGCGCGAAGTACTGGGCCGCTACTGCGTGTTGCTCACCGTCCCGGTCCACGTCGGGGACGACGAGGAGCCGGTCAACCACCTCCTGGTGCCCTGGCGCGAGCCGGTGCCCGAGGCCCGGCAGTACGCCGCCCGCATGGAGTTCGCCGCCGCCTTCGGGCGCCGCTTCGAGCCGCTGACGGCCTTCCCGTTCCAGCCGCTGGACGGTGGCACGGACGCGATCGGCCTGCTCTGGGTCCAGGACGGCGGCAGCTACGGCAGCAGCGACAACCGCGACCTGGCGGTCTACCTGCGCGGCATGCTGCTCGCCGACGACGCCCGCGACCTGCTGCCCAGCTGGGCCGGCTTCATCGGCGGCGTGGTCGAGTCCAACCGCCTCACCCCGACCGCCAGTCGCGAGGACCTGCAGCGCGACGACCACTACCGGGCGCTGCAGCAGGCACTCACCGACGCCGTCGTCAACGGGCTCTACGAGACCGCCCGGCTGCGCCCCGCCGCCTGGCGCCGGATCCTGGCCCGGCACGGCCAGGACCTGCTGGGCGCCGCGCTCTGCGACGACCGGCTCTTCACCCTGCTCGCCGACGACGTCCCGGTGCCCACCTCGCAGGGGGACCTGACGGCGGGCGCGCTGCGGGCGGCGGGGCAGGGCGCGGTGCACGTGGCGCTCGGCTCCGGCGGCGGCTTCGAGGAGATGCTCTACCGGGCCATGCAGGTGCCGATCGCCCGCGGCGACCGGTACGCGGTGCTGCCCTTCCTGCGCCGCTACGCGCAGCTGCGCGACTGCCGGATCGTCGAGCTCGGCAGCGAGAGCGGCAACCGCGAGCTGTTCCGCGACCCGGAGCGCCCGCTGCCGGCCGAGGAGCTCGGCTGGCTGACGGCGGCGCTCGCCGAGGAGGGCGAGCAGCTGGTGCCGGCCCGGTTCGACCCGCCGGCCCTGCCGCTGGTGCTGGTGCCGGACCGCGAGGCGGAGCTGAAGGCCCGGATCGAGGACGACCAGGCGGACGCCCGGATCCCCTCCGCCGCACTGCGGCTGGCCCGCGCCTTCACTGCCCGCACCGACGGCACGGTCCGGGCCCGGCTCTACCTGAACACCGCCTCGCCCGCCGTCCAGGACCTGCTGCGCGCCTACCGCGGCGGGCACACCGGCAGCGCCACGGCGGCGGGGCTGCTGCGCTCGCTCAAGGTGATCATGGCCACCGCCGGGTCGGCCGGTTCGGCCGGTCCCGCGGGCCCGGGCGGCGGGGACCTCGGCGCGGCTCTGGCCGGCATCGGCACGGCGGTGGCGGCGCTGACCGCGCCGGTCGTCCCGGTGCCCGACACCGGGCAGGACGCCCTCCCGGCGGACCTGCGGACACTGTTCGACGACGACGAGCGAGGGGGGAGCACCCGATGAGCACCGACATCTGGGGCTGGGTCCACGAGACGCACAGCCGGCTGTCCGACTCCGGCCAGCACCGGCTGGCCACCGCGCTGGTCGAGATCGCCGGGCACGCCGTGGACGGGCGCAACGAGCAGCTCGACGCGATGTACCCGGAGGCGCTGGCCTCGGCGCGCGCGCTGAACCTGCCGTGGGTCGAGGTCTTCCTGCGGCACTGGCGGCTGCAGAACCTGCTGAACAAGCGCCACCAGGGCGAGCGGGCGATGACCGAGGCGGTCTCGCTGCTGGAGTTCGCGCACCGCGAGGAGACCGCAGGCTGCCCGCAGTCGGTCTGCGCGGTCCAGGACTTCACCATCTGCCACGCCAACATCGACGGCCCCGGCTACGTGCCCGAGCGGCTCGCGGTGCTGGAGGAGACGCTGGCGCGCGTCGAGCCGGCCCGGGCCTGCTTCGACTGCCTCTCGCGCGAGTACGCCGACACGCTGGAGGACGACGGCCGGGCCGAGGCGGCGCTGGCGCACCTGGACCGGGCGCAGGCCCGGATCCAGGCGGCCGGCGAGTCGGTCTCGCTGGCCTTCGGCCACGCCCGGGCCTCCGCCTGCTACCGGCTGGGCCGCTACGAGCAGGCGCTGACCGCGCTGGCCACCGCCGAGCGGGCCTACACCGCCGCCCGGCACACCCTGGACGAGGACGACCTGCGCAAGCTCGGGGTGCACCGGGCCCGCGCGCTGGCGGCGCTCGGCCGCTGGGACGAGGCGCTGGAGCAGCTGCCGGCGGCCGAGGCGGCCGAGGAGTACGCCGACATCCGGCACCGCTGGGCGGACGCCGTCGAGCGGCTCGTCGCCGCCGACCGCTACCCCAACGACGCCCGGCTCGGTGCCCGGCTGGCGGGCTGGGTCTCCTACCTGGACACCGCCGGCTCGCACCGCCCGTGCGTGGACCTGGTGCTGGTCGCCGGCCGGCTGGCGGTGCGCCGCGGCGCCCGGCAGGTCGCGCTGGCGCTGGTGGCCACCGGCGAGCGCAAGCTCGCGCTGCTGCGCCGCACCGACACGGTGGCCGGGCCGCTGGCGGAGCTGACCGAGGCGGCCCGGGCGCTGCCGGTACCGGTGCTGCCGGTGCCGGCCGCCGAGCTGCTCGGCTGGTTCGGCGCCCGCGACGAGCGGGCGGGTGGGCAGGAGGGCGACGGGGCGCCGGCTGATCAGCCCGTCGAGGCGGACCTCGACCTGCTCGCCGCCGCCTGGACGCAGCTCACCGCGGGCCCGGACGGCGCGGCGCCGAGCGGGGCCGTCCCCGCCGGTGCCGACGGTGCGGGCGGTGCCGACGGCGCCGAGGTGGCCGCCACCGACCTGCTGCTGAACCTGGCCGGCCTGCTCGCCTCGCTGGGCCACGAGCACGCCTCCGCCGAGCTGCTCTGGGCCCGGCTGGACCGGGATCCCGGTCACGAGGAGCTGGTCGGCATGCTGACCTCGGTGCTGATCGAGGCCGCCGACGCGGACGGCGTGCGCCGGCTGGCCGGTCGGGTCGCCGCGGACCGGCCCGCCGACGCGCACTGGATCCGGGCCCGCTGGGCGCTGGCCGAGAGCCGCTGGGCGCAGGCCGTGGAGGAGTGCCAGGCGCTGCTCGCGCTGGAGCCCGACCGGATCAACCCGCGCCGGCTGGCCGCCTCCGCGGCCACCGAGCTCGGCGATCACGCCACCGCGCAGCGGCTGTACCGGGAGCTGCTGGAGCACGCGCTGCCCACCGAGGGAACACCGCCGGAGCTGCGGTACCGCACCGTCCAGCCGTCCGACCTGTGGCACCTGATCACCGCCGCCACCGCCAACCGGGACTGGCCGGCCGTCCGCGAGGTCGGCGCCCGGCTCGGCATCGAGTTCGACGAGCCGCACGGCCCGGTCGACGAGGAGTGGCAGCTGATCACCGTCCGGGCCCGGCGGACCAACGGCGCCACCACCGACCTGCCGGCCCTGCGGACCGGCCCGGCCACCGCGCGGATCCTGCCGGTGCTCGGCGAGGACGTCCCGCTGAACCACCGCGACCTGGTGGTCTTCGCCCCCGCGCTGCTGGAGCCGGAGCCGGCCGAGGACGCCGGCGAGGAGGAGCGCGCGCGCTGGCGTCCCACCTTCGAGCTGCTGACGCTGCTCGACCCCGCCGGGTACACCAGCTACTGGATCGACGGCGGCTGGCCCGGCCCGCAGGCCTGGGACGAGTTGCGCACGGCGCTGGACGCGGCCGGCTACGGCGTCTGGGCCTACAGCGGCAGCCAGTACCTGATCACCGATCCGGCGGACGAGGACGGCGCGCTGCGCGGCCTGTACGCGGCCGTCGGGGTGCCGCCGACCGCGTCGGCGGCCGAGGCGGACGCGCTGCTGACCGAGCTGACCGCGTCCTGGCCGCACCCGCTGGCCTGGCTGGACCTGGCGACGGCGGCCGGCGCCGACCCGAAGCGGCACGAGGAGGTCGTGGAGCGCTACGGGCTCTGAGTCCCGGCTGCGCCCGCTCGCAACCGCGGTGGCGGGCGATACCGGCAGGACCGGGGCTCTTCACCGCCGGACGGTGTCGCCCGCGGTCCGACGGCCGTATCGTCTGCTCGCCGGACCTGACGTCCGGTCGACCTCCGCGGCCGGTCCCCGCCGACCCGTACATGTGCGGGTCGGGTGGGCATCAGGCAAGGTGGAGGCGAAGATCACGAGCAGTGGCCGGGCCATCCCCGGGCGGTAGGGAGCGGCAGTGCCAGAGCGGGGCCGGCCGGGCGATCATGGGAGAGCCGGCCGCGGGAGCGGTGACGACGACCGCGGTGACGACGCGCGGGACGACGCGCGCGGCGACGGCCGGGACGACGCGCGTGACGATGACCGGGACGACGACGCGACGGGAGCCGGTGCGCCGGGCCCGGCCGCGGGCTCGCCGCGGGAGGCGGTGGCGCCGGGCGAGGCCCCGCCCACCGAGGGCCTGCTCTCCAACGCCGCGCCGCCGCCGGACCAGGTTCAGCTGATCCCGCTGGCGCCGCTGCCGCTGGAGACCGAGGGACTGCTCGGCCAGCCCCCCGAGCCGCCCCGGCCGCCCGCCCGCGCGGCCGAGCAGGCCGGCGCCGCGGTGGAGGAGCTGGGCCGGGAGGCGGTCGGCGCGGTCCACTCCGCGGACACGGGCCGCCCCGCCGGAGCCGGCCGCCCCGCCGGAGCGGGCGAGCACGTGCAGCGCGCCGACGAGCCGACCGAGGAGTTCGAGGCCTTCGCCGAACTCGGCGGCGGCTCGGAGGACACCCTGACCCCCGAGGTCTGGCGTGCCGTGGGCTACCACCCGCCCAAGGGCATCGCGGTCCCCACCCTGCAGCCCGGCGCACCCGGCGCCGCGCCCTGGCCGGACCGGATGCGCACCCTGCTGCGCACGCCGATGTCCGAGCGCCCGGCCTTCGAGCGCACCCCGCGCGAAGCCAAGTCGGAGGCCACCGCGCGCAACGTGCCGCGCGTGCTCGACCTCACCCTGCGGATCGGCGAACTGCTGCTGGCCAGCGGCGAGAGCGCGGAGGACGTCGAGGCGGCGATGCTCGGCGTGGCGCACGCCTACGCGCTGGACCGCTGCGAGCCGCAGGTGACCTTCACCCTGATCTCGATCTCCTACCAGCCCTCCCTGGTGGAGGCGCCGGTCACCTCCGCCCGAGTGGTGCGCCGCCGGACCTCGGACTACACCCGGCTGGCGGCCGTCTACCGGCTGGTCGCCGACATCACCGCCGAGCAGATCACGGTCAACGACGCCTACCGCCGCCTCGCGGTGATCCGCCGCAACCGCCACCCCTACCCCGCC
Organism: Kitasatospora nipponensis; assembly: GCF_039528135.1. Taxonomy (NCBI): domain Bacteria; kingdom Bacillati; phylum Actinomycetota; class Actinomycetes; order Kitasatosporales; family Streptomycetaceae; genus Kitasatospora; species Kitasatospora nipponensis. Next base: position 21,527 of record NZ_BAAALF010000012.1, read on the forward strand.
TGGCTGCTCTCGGTCACCGCGGGCCTGCTGGCCGGCGCGGCCACCTTCCTGGTCGGCGGGCAGGTCGACGCCAAGGCCTGGCTGGTCTTCGCCAACGCCGTGGTCGCCGCGATCATCGGCGACCGGCTGGCCTCGCTGGTGGCCAGCCGCGGCCTGCCGGAGTTCTACCAGTTCGTGCTGGCCGCGATGCCGGCCGCGGTCTGCGGGATCGTCCTGTCACTGAACAGCTCCGGGCTGCGCGGCTCGGTGGTGATCACCGGTGGCCTCTTCGCGCTGCTGCCGGGCCGGGCGCTGGTGGCCGCCGTGCAGGACGGCCTGACCGGCTTCTACATCACGGCCGCCGCCCGGCTGCTGGAGGTGGTCTACCTGGTGGCCGGCATCGTCATCGGCGTGATGCTGGTGCTCTACGCGGGCGTCAGCTACGACGCCCAGCTGCGGCCGGCCGAGACGCTGGTGGGCGTCTACAACCCGCCGGTCCAGCTGGTGGCCGCGATGCTGCTCACGCTGGCGTTCGCGATGCTGCTGCAGACCGGGCGGCGCACCCTGGCCATGGTCACCCTGAACAGCGGGATCGGCTGGTCGGTGTACGGGGTGCTCGCCTACAACGCCACCCTCTCGCCGATCGTGGCGACCGGGATAGCGGCCGGGGTGGTCGGCCTCTTCGGCCAGCTGATGGCCCGCTACCGGTACGCCTCCGCGCTGCCGTTCGTCACCGCCGCGCTGGGCCCGCTGATGCCGGGCTCCGCGCTCTACCTCGGGATGCTCGCCTTCGCGCAGGGGCACCCGTCGGCCGGCCTGGTCTCGATCAGCCGGGCGGCGGCGCTGGCCATGGCGCTGGCGATCGGGGTGAACCTCGGTGGCGAGGTGGCCCGGCTCTTCATGAAGGTCCCCGGTCCCGGCGCCTTCCCGGGCGCGGAGAGCAGACTGGTCCCGTACCTCACGGCGCCGCGCCGCGCGGCGAAACGCACCCGTGGGTTCTGATCCGCCGTTAGCCCTGTGCACCCGCTGATCCGGGACGCCGCGCCCGCCGGCCCCCGCCGCCGTCCGCCGCCCCCGTCCCCCGTCCTGTCCCGTCCCCGCCGTCCGTCGCAGCACCCGCAGCACCCGAGGAAGTAGTTCCGCTCATGCAGATCGCCGGCCTGGTGGAGGGCTACCGCGAGCACATCGTGCTGGCCCACAAGCAGCCGCTCTTCCTGCTGCTGGTCGGGTTCATCACCTCCTTCGTCCTGATCCGCTTCAGCGTGCGGATGATCCGTGCCCAGGTCCGCTGGTGGCCGGGGAACATCACCCCCGGCGGGCTGCACATCCACCACATGGTCTTCGGCGTGGGCTGCCTGCTGGTGTCGGGCATCGGGGTCTTCGCGACCGACGGCGGGCACCCGTGGATCGACTGGTTCGGCCTGCTCTTCGGGATCGGCTGCGGCCTGGTGCTGGACGAGTTCGCGCTGATCCTGCACCTGGAGGACGTGTACTGGAGCGAGCAGGGCCGCAAGTCGGTGGACGCGGTGATCCTGGGGATCCTGGTGACCGCGCTGCTGCTGACCGGGTACGTCCCGCTGGGGCTGGTGCCGGGCCAGAGCTCCTCGGAGAGTTCGGGCGGGCGGTGGGGGCTGGTCGCGGTGATCTCGTTCAACGCGCTGATGTCGGTGGTCGCGCTGCTCAAGGGCAAGCTCTGGACCGGACTGCTCGGCATCATGGTGCCCGGCCTGTCCTGGATCGGGGCGGTCCGGCTGGCCCGGCCGAGCAGTCCCTGGGCCCGCTGGCGCTACGCGGACCGCCCGCGCCGCCGGGCCCGGGCGGTCCGCCGCGAGCGGCTGCTGCACGCCCGGGCGGACCGGGCCCGCACCTGGATCTTCGACCTGATCGCGGGCGCCCCGGACAAGGTCCCGGCGCACCACACCGCCACCCACCGGGTGGCCGAGAAGATGGCGGCCCGGGCCACCGCGCACCTGGACGCGCGGACCGCCCGGCACGCCGAGCGCGGCTCGCACCAGCGCCGGCGCACCGTCCGGGCCGGCCGCGCGCGTTCCTACCGGACCCGTGGACCGCGCCGCCGCAACCCCTGATCGCCACGGACGTGACGCCCGCCGCCCGCCCGGCCGCGCGGTGGCCCTGGTGACGTTCGGTGCGGCCGGCGCCCGTGATCTCACCCGCACGGATGCACGGGGCTGGCGCTGATGCGCCGTCACATTTGAGAATATTAGGTTCAGTGACCGAATTGTCACGTCATGGGATAGTTGGCTGATCGCTGAACGGCGAGGTTCCCCTGGTGGTACGCAGACTTCTGCCCACGCTCCTGCTGACGCTGGCCGGCACGGCCGCCATGGCGCTGACCCCGATCGCCGGTCCGGCCGCGGCGCGGGTGCGGCCGGCCTCGGCGGCCCCCGCCCGGACCGCCCTGGCCGGAGCGGCCGTGGCCGCGGCGGGGCTGGTCCGGCCGGCCGACGATCCGCCGGCGCCCGGCGGCAACGCGCCCTCCCGCTTGGACGACGAGGTCGCCCGGGCGCGTGCCGAGGCCGACCACCGGGCTGTGGCCGCCGCCGGAATCGAGGCTCGACTAGCCGGTGCACGGGTGGAGTTGGACCAGGCCGGCCGAGTCGCCGAGCAGGCCGTCGAGGCCTTCGACGGTGCCCAGGTCCGGCTCGACAGGGCCAGCGCCGAGGCGTCCGCGGCCGCCACCCGTTCGGCGGCCGCGCAGGCGGCCCGGGCCGAGGCGGCCGAGGACGCGGCGAGCCTGGCCGCGGCCACCTACCGGCTGGGCACCACGTCGGAGCTGTCGGCGATCAGCGTGCTGCTGGGGGTCGACGGCCCGCGGGCCGCGAGCGAGCAGGCCGTCGCGGTGGGGGCGGCCGGTGCCACCAGCCGGGAGATCCTGGACGCCGCGACCTCCACCGCCGCGGCCGAGGCCGCCGCCGACCAGGCCGCCGCGGCCGCCACCGACGAGGCCCAGCGCGCCGCGATCGCCGTCGACCGGGCCCGGGTCGAGGCGCAGACCCGGCTGACGGCCCAGCAGGTCTCGGTGATCGACCTCGGCCGGCGCCGCGAGCACCTGCTCAGCGAACTGGCCACCGCCCGCCGGACCACCGTGGAGCTCGAACGGCAGCGGCAGGCCGCACGGGAGGAGGCCGCCGCCCGGCAGGCCGAGGAGGCGGCCAAGGCGGCTGCCGCGGCGGCAGCGGCCGCCGCCGAGGCAGCCGCCGCGAAGCCCCCGGCCCCGGACGCCACCGCCACCGCGGCGCCGAATTCGCCCGGTGCCGCCTGGTCCGAGGAGGGCGCCGGCGCCGCCCTGGCCTTCGCCCGCTCCAAGCTCGGCCTGCCCTACATCTGGGGCGGCGAGGGCCCGGTGGGCTACGACTGCTCGGGCCTGACCATGCTCGCCTGGCAGCAGAGCGGCAAGCGCCTCACCCACTTCGCCGCCGACCAGTACGCCGAGTCCACGCCCGTGACCTACCCCCAACTGCGCCCCGGGGACCTGGTCTTCTGGACCCACACCGGCCGGGCCGCCGACATCTACCACGTGGCCATCTACCTCGGCGACGACCGGATGATCGAGGCCCCGCGCACCGGCGTCCCCATCAAGGAGGCCAGCCTGTGGATCATGGGCCCGCCGGACTTCTACGCCCGCCCGTAACCGGCGCCCCACCCGGCCGTTCGGACCTGCCGCCGGCGTCAGTCGTCGAGCAGGGTCCACTGCTGGGGCAGGTCGGCGGCCAGCATCCCCTGGACGGTGGCGGGCGGGAAGTCCGGCCAGCTGCGGGTGACGTCGTGCCGGCGGTTCAGCCGTTGATCGAGGAAGCGCTGCCAGCGGATCAGCCCGTCGGCGGCGTCGGTCGGGCTCAACCGGCCCGCCGTGATGGCCCTGGCGTAGTCGTCCAGATCGAGGACGCGGTACGGGTGGTCGGGCGGGCCGACGATGGCGTCGATCCACAGGTCGTCGACCCGCAGGAGGTGGCCCTCGTCGTGCACCGCCACCAGGTCGCAGTACCACCAACCTCGTTGTTCCGGCGGGAAGATGACCGGCTGGTCGATCTGCACGCCGTGGTCGAGCAGGACGAAGGTGCGCTGGACGTGGTGACGACCGCCGTGCTCGAAACCCCAGTCGTAGGCGACGACGTCGCCCCGGCGCACGCCCACCGCCCGCAGTCGGCCGTCGCGAAGGACGGTCACGGGCGCGGGAGGGGGCGTCGTCTCGGTCACCGAGCCAGTATGGCGCCGGCTGCGGGAGCCCGTGCGGGGAAGCGGAGAGCGAGGAACTACGGTCCGGTGAGGGCACGGTAGCGCGCGTAGGCCTCTCGGGCGTCGGGTACGAAGGCCTCGCCACGGACGGCTTCGCGCAGTTCGTCCGCGGTCAGCCAGGCGTGCCAGGCGATCTCGCGGGGGTCCGGGGTGATGGCCCGGTCGATGGTGGCTTCGTGGAGGCCGAGCCAGTAGGGGCTGATCGCGCCCTGGCAGCGGAACTTGAGGACGAACCGGGCGGCGGCCCGGATGCCGAGTTCCTCGGCGAGCTCCCGGGTGGCCGCCGCTTCGTAGGACTCGCCGACGTCCACGGCACCGCCGATGAGCCAGTTGTACCGGCCTGGGAAGCGCGAGACGCCCTCGGGGCGCCGGTGCACCAGGATCCGGCCGGCCGGATCGCGGCAGACGGTCGTGGCGATCCGGTGCAGCCACCGGTTGCGGATGGCCTCGCCGCGGTCCACGACCGCCAGGACCCGGTCCTGCTCGTCGACCCGCTCCACCTGTTCTCCCATGGCGCCCACGATGCCAGAGGGCGCTGACGCGGCCGGCGTCGTCGGTGGGGGTCGCTAGCCTGCCGGGATGGTGACTCATCGGCTCAGCCGCAAGGAGGCACGGCGGATCGCCGTCGGTGCCCAACTCCTGGAGGCGGAGCGGGCGACCGACCTGCTCGCCGTCGTGCGGCACCTGACGTTGCTGCAGATCGATCCGACGGCGGCGGTGGCGCCGAGCGTGGACCTGATCGCCTGGAGCCGGCTGGGTTCTCAGTACCGGCCGGAGCAGCTCCGGCGGGGGCTGGAGGAGGACCGCACGCTCTGGGAGTTCAACGCGATGGTCCGGCCGATGGACGATCTGCGGCTGTACCTCGACGACATGCGCAACCGGTCCGGCGGTGAGCGGTCGCGCGCGTGGCTGGCGGCCAACGAGGGCTTCCGGCGTGACGTCCTGGACCGGCTCGGTTCCTGCGGCGCCCTGCTGTCCAGGGACGTTCCGGACACCAGCGCGGTGCCGTGGCCCTCCTCGGGGTGGACCAACGACCGCAACGTCACGCAGCTGCTGGAACTGCTGATGCTGCGCGGCGAGGTGGCCGTCGCCGGGCGCCGGGGCAGGCAGCGGCTGTGGGACCTGGCCGAGCGGGTGTACCCGGCGGACGCGGTCGGGGTGCCGGGACCGGAGGCGCGGCGGCTGCGGGCCGAGCGGCGCCTGCGCTCGCTGGGGATCCAGCGTCCGAACGCGGCCGGGAGCCCCGCCGAGCCGGGCGAGGTCGGCGAGGCCGGGCACCAGGCGGTCGTCGAGGGCGTCGCGGGCACCTGGCGGGTCGACCCCGCCGCGCTCGACCGGCCGTTCACCGGACGGACCGCGCTGCTCTCGCCGTTCGACCGGCTGGTGCACGACCGCGGGCGGCTGCGGGACCTGTTCGGGTTCGCGTACGTGCTGGAGATGTACAAGCCGAAGGAGAAGCGGCGCTGGGGCTACTTCGCGCTGCCGGTCCTGCACGGGGACGGCCTGGTCGGGAAGGTGGACGCGGTGACGGACCGCCGCAGCGGGACGTTCGTGGTGAACGCCGTGCACGAGGACGTCGCCTGGGCGCCGGCCGTGACCGAGGCGGTGCGCCGGGAGATCCAGGAGCTGGCCGCCTGGCGGCAGTTGCGCCTCGTCCCGGGGTGGCCCGGGTAACGAGGGCGACGCGAGGGGCCGGCGGCGCCGGCGGCTTCGGCGGGCCGCGCCGGCGGATCAGTGCGCGGCGAACCAGGCGGCGGAGAGCAGGTGGAGGGCGGCCAGGGCGCCGGCGGTGACGGTCATGCCGGTGATGCGGCGGGTGAAGCCGATCCGGGCGTCGGCGACTTGGGCCAGCCCACCGACCACCAGCAGGGCGACGAGGGCGCCGCGGTCGGCCACCGCCAGGGCGATCAGGGTGAGCAGGGCCAGCGGGACGGCGCGGGCGGCGTAGGCGAGCACGAGGTCGTCGGTGCCGCGGGTCGGGCTCTCGCCGGCGGGCAGCGCCAGCCGGGGGCGGGCCAGCCCGACGGCCGCGCTGACTCCGGAGAGCAGGGCGCCCAGGGCGTTGGCGGCGGTCAGGACCTGGGTGGTGGTGAGGACGGCGCTCATCTGTCTCTCCCTGAATCGTTCTGACTCTGAATGATGCAATGGAACGTATCATCGCGGGGCTGAATCGCGCCAGTGGCCACCTGCGGAGCCCGCCCGGCCCGCCCAGTCCGCGCGATCGGAGCCGTCGGGGTGGTCGGGGGCGGTCGGGGCGGGGAAAATCGGATGCCGGATTTGTCCCCACGGTCATACGGTGGGCGGATGAGCACCGAGACTTCTGCGAGCGTCGCCGGCATCGCGGCGGACGGAATCGAGATCCGCGCCATCACCGAGGCCGAGCTGGGCGCCTGGGGCAGTGCGGTGAGCGTCGGCTTCATGCGGGCGGGGCTGCCGGAGGGGCTGGAGAAGCGCCGGCTGCGGCTGGTCCCCGGGCGCACGCTCGGTGCCTTCGAGGGAGAGCGCTGCGTCGGCACCTTCCGCAGCTTCCCCAACCAACTCACGCTCCCCGGCGGCGCGCTGCTGCCGGTCTCCGCGATCACCGCCGTGACGGTGACCCAGACCCACCGCCGCCGCGGGCTGCTCAGCCGGATGATGCGGCAGGACCTGGCCGCCGCCAGGGAGCGCGGCGAGGCGGCGGCGATCCTGATCGCCGCCGAGTACAACATCTACGGCCGGTTCGGCTTCGGCCCCTCCACCCGGATGCACGGCTGGGAGATCGACCTCAACCGCGCCCGCGGTCTGCGGGCGGACCTGGCTGGCTCGGCGGGCGGCCGGCTCGACCTGATCGGCATGCCCGAGCTGCGCGGCGTCGGCCCGGCGCTGCACGAGCGCTGGCGGCGCGGCCAGCCGGGGGCGATCGCCCGTGACGAGGCCTTCTGGAAGACCTACACCGGTGCGGTGTCGGCGCCCGGCTTCGACTGGAAGGAGCCGTTCGCGGTCGCCCACCGCGATGCCGGCGGCACTCTCACGGGGCTGGCGATCTACGCGATCGAGGACAGGTGGGACGGCAGTTACCCCGACTGCAAGCTCGTGGTGAAGGACTTCCTCGCGCTGGACCGCCCGACCGCGGTCAGCCTCTGGCGCTACCTGTTCTCGGTGGACTGGGTGCGCTCGGTCACCGTCGAGAACATCGGCCCGGACGACCCGCTGCCGCTGCTGCTGGGCGATCCAAGGGCGGCGGTGCCGCACAAGGAGAACAACGACTTCACCTGGCTGCGGCTGCTCGACCTGGCGACCGCGTTCGGGGCGCGCAGCTACGCGGGGGCCGGCCGGGTGGTCCTGGAGGTCGCCGACCCGGACGGCTACGCGGCGGGCCGCTGGGCGCTGGAGGCGGACGCCGACGGGGTCGGGCGCGCGGTCGTCACGACCGACGAGGCGGACCTGGAGCTCGGCGTGGGCGCGCTCGGCTCGCTCTACCTGGGTGCGGAGTCGGCCTCACGGCTGGCGGCCGCCGGCCTGGTCACCGAGCGGCGGCCCGGTGCGGCCTTCGCGCTCGACCGGTTGGTCGGCACGCCGCTGAAGGCGTGGAACCCGGACAGCTTCTGACCCTTCGTCGGGTGGGGGCCCAAGGGGGTGGCCGGTGGCGCCGGCCACCCCGCCGGGGTCAGCGGATGGCTTCGAGGACGGTGGCGTTGGCGAGCCCGCCGGCCTCGCACATGGTCTGCAGGCCGTAGCGGGCGCCGCGCTGTTCCATGGCGTTCACCAGGGTGGTCAGCAGCCGGGTGCCGCTGGCTCCCAGTGGGTGACCCAGGGCGATCGCACCCCCGTGGACGTTGACCTTGGCCAGGTCGGCGCCGGTCTCCCGCTGCCAGGCCAGCACCACGGAGGCGAAGGCCTCGTTCACCTCGAACAGGTCGATGTCGCGCAGCTGGAGGCCGGCCCGCCGCAGCACCTTCTCGGTGGCCGGGATCACGCCGGTGAGCATCAGCAGCGGATCGTCCCCCGTCACCGCGAAGCCGTGCAGCCGGGCCCGCGGGCGCAGGCCGAGACGGGCGGCCGTCTCGCTGCTGGTGATCAGCACGGCCGACGCCCCGTCGTTGACCGGGCTGCTGTTGCCCGCGGTGACCGACCAGTCGATCTGCGGGAAGCGGGCGGTGAACCGCGGGTCCTCGAAGGCGGGGCGCAGGCCGGCCAGGATCTGCGGGGTGGTGCCGGGGCGCACGGACTCGTCGGCATCGACCGGGCCGTCCTCGGTGGGCACCGGCGCCAGCTCGTCGGCGAACCGCCCGGCCGCGTGGGCGGCGGCGGCCCGCTGGTGGGAGGTGGTGGCGAAGGCGTCCATCTCGTCCCGACCGATCGACCACCGGGCCGCGACGAGTTCGGCGCTGACCCCCTGCGGGACCAGCCCGCCGGGGTAGCGTGCGGCCACCCCCGGCCCGAACGGGTCGGCGCCGGGCGGCACGTTGGACCACATCGGCACCCGGCTCATCGACTCCACCCCGCAGGCGATGACGAGGTCGTAGGCGCCGCTGAGGACGCCCTGCGCGGCGAAGTGCACGGCCTGCTGGGAGGAGCCGCACTGCCGGTCGATGGTGGTGGCCGGCACCGACTCGGGGAACCCCGCGGAGAGCACGGCGTACCGGGTGGTGTTCATGGCCTGCTCGCCGACCTGGTCCACGCAGCCGCCGATCACGTCGTCGAGCAGGGCCGGGTCGATGCCGGTGCGCTCGACGAGCGTGCGCAGGGTGTGCGCGAGCAGCTCGACCGGGTGCACGCCGGCCAGCGCGCCGCCGGGCCGGCCCCGGCCGATCGGCGTGCGGACGGCTTCGACGATGACGGCGTCGCGCATGGGGGCTCCCGGGCGTCGAGTTGATTTGAAAATCAAACCTACTGGTCGGTACCGAGCGTAGCGCTAGCAGGTTTGAAAATACAACCTACTGAGGAGTGGGAAGGAGGACTGCCTGGCGGGCTGTCGGAGCCGGGTCGCCGGGGGTGCGATCAGGGCAGCGGGGTCACTTCGCGGTGCGGCCTATGGTCGGCAGGATGAAGTCCTGGATCAGCCCCTTGGCGTCCCGCACGATCGGGCGGAAGACCCGGTAGCGGGAGAGTCGGATGACCCGGGCCGCCATCGGCGTGGAGCGCCGGACGAACTCGCGGGTCCGCTCGGTGTCCGGGGTGCGGTCGAAGACCCAGTAGAGCACCACGATCATGAGGTGCAGCCAGAGCAGGTCGGGCAGCAGCTCGGCCAGCTCGGGATCGAGTTTCGGTGCCAGCTCCGAGCCGGACAGCACGTCGGCGAAGAGTGCGACCGAGGTGGCGCGGGCGGGGTGCGACTCGTTGGAGAACGGGCTCAGCGAGCTCGTCGGGTCGGCGGCGGTGCGGAAGAACTGGGCGGCGAACTCGTGGTAGGCCGCCGCGCAGTCGAGCCACGAGGTGAGCGCGCTCTCCAGTCGGGCGTCGAAGTCGACCTGGCCGCGCATGCGCTCCCGGGCGTCCGCCGCGTGCTCGTGGGTCATCCGGTCGTAGAAGCCCTGGATCAGGAACTCCTTCGACTCGAAGTAGTAGTAGGCGTTCCCGACGGAGATGCCGGCCTCGGCGGCGATGGCGCGCATGGTGGTCTTCTCGTAGCCGCGCTCCTGGAAGAGACGCATGGCGGTCTCCAGGATCAGCGCGCGGGTCTGCTCGCTCTTGCCGGTCTTCGGGCGCGCTCGACCCCCCGGGAGCTCGGCCGCCTCCACGGTCGCCGGGGCGGGCCTGTCCTCGCTGGGGCTGCTGCCCTTCTGAACGTCCACGGCTGGTGAGCCTACCCGGGCCGCTCACGGTGTCCGGCGGATCGCGTCGGCCCGGCCCGGCCACGGCCCGGCCACCGGCGGCCGGGGGAGCTGGGGTTGGGGAGATGGGAGCAGTGCGGCGTGGGTGGACCGGGTGCCCCCTCCGCACCCGGTTCGGCCCTCGCCGTACTGCCTCCACCTCCCGCGCCCCACCTGCCGCGCCCCACCTCCCGCGCTCGGCCGTCGGTGCTCAGACCGACGCGGGCGTGGCCCCCGGCGGCGGCGTGGCGCGGCCGCGGCGGGCGCCGGCGCCGCTCGGCACCGGCGACCAGGCGGTGTCCCGGCGGGCGCCGGGGCACCCCGGGGCCGTGTCCCGGCCGGGCGGCCGGTACTGCGGGCCGTGGGCACGGCCGACCGCGGTGCGGTCCATCGAGAACACTCCATCCATCGAGGAACAGATCGTTTCGAACGCGTTCAAGATCCTTGCGGGAGTGACTGTAGACCCATCGTTGAACGCGTTCAACTGCCTTCCCCGGGCCGGATCGCCATGGCAGGATCGGACCGTGAACGAATCGACAGCCGCTGCTCCGGCCACCGACGTCTCGATCCGGTCCGGCGGCACCGCCGACGCGGCGGCCGTCGCCGCGCTGCACGCCATGAGCTGGCGCAGCGCGTACGCCGGGATCGTGCCGGCCGAGATCCTGGGGGACGGGCTGGCCGAGGAGCGGTCCGAGCTCTGGAGCATCCGGCTCGGTGCCGACTACGGGGAGCCGACCAACACGCCGCAGCTGCTCGTGGCCGAGAACGCCGAGGGCGAGCTGATCGGCTTCGGCTACCTGGTCCCGCAGCCGGACGGCCGGGTGCTGCTGGACAACCTGCACGTCCGTCCCGGGCACACCGGGGCGGGGACCGGTGCGGCGCTGCTGCGCGCCTCCCGGGCCCGGGTGGCCGAGGTGTACGGGGGCGCCGAGCTCTACCTGGAGGTGCTGGCCGCCAACCACCGCGCGATCGCCTTCTACGAGCGGGCGGGCGGGGTCCGGACGCGCCGTGGGTATGCCGGGTTCCGCGGCGGCGTCGAGCTGCCGGAGTTCGAGTACAGCTGGCCGCGCGGGTAGGGCGGGCGGAGCGGCGGCCCGGGCGGGTCCGCTGGGGGTGAAGCGTGCCGGGGCGGGCCGGTCAGTCGTGGTCGTAGACCGTGACGGCCACGCCCCGGTCGGTCAGCCGGGCGGTGATCAGCGGCTCGATCTCCTCCCACCGCCCGTGCGCCAGGCCGCAGCCGATCCGCGGCATGTGCACCGAGGCGCCGAGGGCGAGGACCGGCTCGGCCAGCTTCGCCAGCGCGGCGTCGATGGCCTTGTAGCGGACCGGGACGGCGGTCGAGCGGCCGACCCGGATGCCGTGCTGGCCGACCATGTTGGCCACCCACACCTGTTCCTGGACCTGGACCAGTTGCAGCGCGCCGAGGCCGAAGTCGTTGCTTGCGCGCTCGCGGTGCCAGCGGCGGTAGGCCGCCTCGGGCTCCGGCCAGCGCCGGGAGAGGGCGAGCACGAACCCCCGTCCCCAGCCGCCCCGGTCGTTGCAGACATGGGCGATCACTTTGGGCCCTTTGGCTTGCGGGCAGGTCGCGTCGCCCCGCCGGTAGTCGATCCGGTTCGCCATGGCGGCAGCGTACGGGCGGAGGCCGACAGGGCGGCGGGGATTTTCGGTGCGGTGGCGGTGGCGGTGGCCGTTATGGCGGTGGCGGTGGCGGTGGTGGCGACGGCCGGGCGGCGCAGCAGCCGGCGGCGGGCCGTCGCGATCAGCAGGGCCAGCAGGCCGGCGGCGGCCGCGATCGCGTAGCCGGCGCCGGGGTGACCACCCTGGGCGGCCAGGCCGCCCAGCGCCGAGCCGGCCGAGATGCCCGTGACGATGCCGGAGACGGCCAGTGCCATCCCCTCGTTGAGCGTGCCGGCGGGCAGCACGTTCTGCAGCAGCGTCATGCCGGTGACCATGGTCGGCGCGGTACCCGTACCGGTCACCAGCAGGGCCAGGGCGAGTGGGGCCAGGCCGCCGCCGAGGACGCCCACGAGGAGCGGCAGCGTCAGCAGGCAGGCCATCGCGGCCAGCCCGCACAGGAACCGGGTGGCGGGCGCCCGGCGGGCCGGCAGCAGCCCGAAGACCAGGCCGGACCCGCAGGACCCGGCCGCCAGCAGCGCCAGCAGCAGGCCGGCCGAGGACTGCCGGCCCCGGGCGGCCGCGCAGGCGAGCGTGGTGATCTCCAGCGAGCCGAAGACGGCGCCGACGGTGAGGAAGACGGCCACCAGGAGCACGGTCGCGGGCGCGCGCAGCGGCGAACGGCCGGTGCTGGTGGTGCGCGTCTCGCCGGTGTTGGCGAGGGGACGGGGTACGGGCGGGGCGAGTGGCGGTTCGGTGCGGCGTTGGGCCGCGAAGAGCAGGGCGCCGACCGTGTTCAGCGCGGTGGCGGCGAGCAGGCCGGCCTCCGGGAAGAGCGAACTGCAGAGCAGCACGCCCAGCACCGGACCCGACATGAACGTGAGCTCGTCCAGCGCCTGTTCCAGGGAGTTGGCGGTGTGCCGGGCAGCCGGGTCCGCGCGGTGCAGGTGGGCCCAGCGGGACCGGGCCATGCCGCCGAGGTTGGGGGCCGCCGAGGCGGCGAAGGCGCAGCCGAGGAGCACCCAGGCCGGCGCGCCGCCGGGGATCAGCACGGCCAGGGCCAGCCGCGGCACGGCGCTGATCAGTGCGGCGGGCACCGTCACCCGGGCCTGCCCGTAACGGTCGACCAGGCGGCCCAGCAGGGGCAGACCGAGGGCCACCCCGACCAGCCCGGCCGCGGAGACGGCGCCGGCCAGCGCGTAGGAGCCGCGGCGGTCGACCGTCGCGGTCAGCAGGCTGACGCCGAGCATGCCGAAGGCGAGCCGGCCGAGCAGTCCGTAGCAGGTGAAGGCGACCGCGCCGGGCACGGCGAGGACGCGGCGGTACGCGGAGAACACGGGACTCCAGGAGGGCCGGGAAGGCCGGAGGCGCCGGCCGGGGCCGGCGGAGGGAGGGGAGGGGCCTTCAGCCTGGCCGGTGGGGCACCGGGAGGTCCAACACCTGTTTCCGCGCACTGACGCATCCGTGTTGTCGATCCGCGGCTGCTTGTCTAGCCTGCCGGACATGCCCGTCGACCTGCACCCCCGCCTGCTGCGCGGCTTCGTCGCGACCGCCGAGATGCTGCACTTCGGCCGGGCGGCCGCCTCGCTGCACATCGCGCAGCAGGCGTTGAGCCGGGACATCCGCACGCTGGAACAGTTGCTCGGGCGCCGGCTGCTCACCCGCACCACGCGCCGGGTGGCGCTCACCGCGGCGGGCGAGCAACTGCTGCCGCAGGCCAGGAGGCTGCTCGCGCTGCAGGAGGAGATCCTCGCGCCGCCGCCCGGCCGCCCGGTGCTGGTGGACCTGAACAGCGCGGTCAGCGGGGAGGACCTGACCGGGGAACGGATCCTGGCGGCGGCCCGGGCGGCCGCTCCGGAGCTGGAGCTGCTGGCCCGCTATCACGGTGGACTCGCCGCCGCTGCCAGGGAGTTGATCGCCGGGCGACTGGATGTCTCGTTCGGCTGGTTCGCCGGACTGCCGGCCGCGGTGCGCGAGCGGCTGGACCAACGACCGGTCCGGCTGGAGCGGTTGGCGCTGATGCTGCCGACCGGGCACCCGCTCGCCGGTCGCGGAGCCGTCCGGCTGGCCGAGCTGGCGGACCACCCGGTGGACATCTGCGCCGGGAACCCGGCCACCACGGAGTGGACCGCCTTCGGCGAAAGGCTGGTGGCGGCCCACGGGCTGACGGCCGCGGCGGCACTCGCCCCACCGGTCGGGGTGGAGGAGACGGCCCGCTACCTGACCCGGCACGGCGTTCCGATGCTGACCACACTGGGTGGCCCGGAGCTCCCGGGGGTGGTCACCCGGGCACTGGTGGATCCGGTGCCGCTGACCCTGGTCAGCCTGGTCTGCCGGGCCGGCCCCGGCGGGGTGGCCGGGGTGGGGGACCCCGGCGCCCCGGACCGGTCGGGGATCGCGCTGCTGTACCGGGAGGCCGTCGAACTCGGCAGCCGGGAGGGCTGGTTGACCCCTCCGTCCGGCGCCTGGCTGACGGCGGAGGACCGGCTGCTGCTCGCCCCGCGCAGCGCGGCGGGCGCCGCCTGACCGGCGGACCGGCGGACCGGCGGACCGAGAGGTTCTAACGGTCGGCGGTCAGCCGGCCGGCCGTGCCCCAGCTGTCGGTGGGTACCTCGTGGATCCAGACCTGCACGCTCTCCGCCGGGATCTGGTAGGCGTCCACGAAGGCGTCGGTGATCCGGGCGACCAGTTCGCGCTTGAGCTCGACGGTGCGGGGGCCCTGCTGCACGGTGACGACGGGCATGATCTGCTCCTCAACTCGCGGCCCGCACCGGTTGGTCCGGTGCGTCCTGCCGACCGGACCAGTTGATCGCATCCGGCGCCCGCCACCCAGGCCCGATTCGCTCCGGCAGCGATCACGGATCCTGATCGTGGCCGGTGGGAGCGGGTCGGCAGGCGCCGACCAGGAGGGTGAGCAGCGGCTCGAGCCTGCGCGGGAGCGGGCCGGACCGGACCGCCAGCGCGGTCGGCAGCGCCAGGCCGGGGGAGGCGAACGGGACGAAGGCGACCCGCGGGATCCGCATGATCCGGGCGTTCGCGGCGTACACGACGGTCCACATCGGGGTGCCGGAGCCGATCGTGGCCAGGGTGTCCTGCAGCGAGCTGCTGGGCGGGCCCGGAACCGGTTCGAAGCCCGCCTGCCGGCAGCCGGTCAGTACCAGGTCCACCAGGGCGGGGTGGTTGCGTCGTTCGGTCAGTCGCAACGGGAGTCGGGCGAGGTCGGCGAGCCGGAGTGCGGGCTGCTCCGCCAGTGGGTGCCCGGACGGTACGGCGGCCACCAACTCCTCGTGCCAGAGCGGAAGATATCGGATCTCGGTGGAGTCCGGCGGCATGGCCCCGCGCAGGAAGGCGGCTTCCAGGCGGCCGTCCGCGAGCCGGGCGAGCCGTTCGCGGGTCGGCAGGGCGGTCAACTCCACCTGGACGTCCGGGGCGTGCGCGGCGAAGGCGTCCAGAATGCGGTCCAGCCGCTCGCCGAGACCGTTCATCGTGCCGAGTCGGAAGGCACCGAGCCGGCCGGCCGCCAGGTCGGCGGCCACCGCCCGGGCGGCGTCCTCGGCGCCCAGCACCGCGCGGGCCGCGGGCAGGAACGCCTCACCGGCCGGGGTGAGTTGCACCAGGCGAGGGGTGCGGTCGAACAGCTCGACCTTCAACTCCCGTTCCAGGCGCCGGATCTGCTGGCTGACGGCGGGCTGGCCGATCAGCAGTCGTTCGGCGGCCCGGCCGAAGTGCAGTTCCTCGGCCACCGTCACGAAGTAGCGCAGCTGCCGCAGCTCCACCGCCGTCCCCCCTGCTCCCGCTCCTGTCCCCGATGCCGCCCCGGCTGTGGCCCGGTGCGGCCGGCCGCCCGTCCGCGGGCCCCCGGTCATCCTGCCGTACGGGCAGGTCCGGGGGCCGTGCGCAGGTGCGGGGCGGGACCGGTCGGGCCCGGGATGGTTCGGGCCCGGGCTGGTCGGGCGGTCCCGGGGTGTCGGGCAGGGGGCTCAGGAGCGGACGGCGGAGATGTCGAAGCTGAGCTTGACCTTCTCGCCGATCAGCACGCCACCGGTCTCCAGCGCCGCGTTGTAGGTCAGGCCGAAGTCCGTGCGGTCGACGGTCGCGCTGCCCTCGAAGCCGAGCCGCTGGATGCCGTACGGGTCGGTGGCGGAGCCGGTGAAGTCCAGCGTGAGCACGACCGGGCGAGTGGTGGCCTTGATGGTGAGGTCGCCGGTCAGCCGGTAGGTGTCGGCGTCCACCTGCTCGGCCGCGGTGCTCCGGAAGGTGATCTCCGGGTGGGTCTCGGCCTCGAAGAAGTCGCCGGTGCGCAGGTGGCCGTCGCGCTGCTCGTTCTTGGTGTCGACGCTGGCGACCTGGATCACCAGCTCCGCGCTGGAGGCGGCGGGGTTGCTCCCGTCGAGGTGCAGCCGGCCGGTGTAGTCGGTGAACTCGCCGCGCACGTTGGTGACCATGGCGTGGCGCACCGCGAAGCCGATCCGGCTGTGCGTGCTGTCGATCGTGTAGTCGCCGGTCAGGTGGGCCAGGTCGGCGCCGGCGGCCGGAGTCGGAGCGTCGATGACGGCGGTGGTGGTGGTGCTGTCGGTGCTCTTGCGGCTGAACAGGCCCATGGCTACTCCTCGGGTCGGAAGCCATTTGTTTAGGCTTCAACTTGATGGGTCCACCGTAACGCGCTTTGGTTCAATGTTCAACCATGTCTCCCTGCTCGTGTCGCCATGGAAGGGCACTGGGATGCTCTGGCTGTGGGGAACATCGAGAACACGAAGGCGCCGGTCGTCGAGAGCGCCGAGAGCACGCAGGTCGCCGCCGACGGTGCCGGGGCGACCGCTGGGGCCGACGCGGCCCGCGCCCTCTACTGGGCCACCTGCTTCCTGGACGTGAACGGCTGGGACCTCTACGCCGGCCGGGTCGACCCGACCGCGGACGCCCCGGACCAAGCGGCCCGGGAGGAGCTGGCCCGGGCCGCCGAACGGGGCATCGATCTCGGTGGCGGCTACGCCGTGCGCTTCAGCCGCGACGGCAGCGAACTGTGGCTGCACCACCCGGGGAGCGCCGCGCCGGCCCGGCTCGGCTTCGACGAACTCGAACAGTGGCACCCGCACGCGCTGCGCTGGAGCGAGGCGGACCGGTTGCTGCGGGCCGCGGCGCTGGCCGACCCCGAACAGCCGTACCCGGGACCGACGTTGGCCCGAATGGGTCGCTTCACCCCGGTCTGCGACGAGCAGGACGCCCTGCTCGCGCTGCCGCTGCTGCGCGCCGCCTTCGACGCGCTGCCCGGTCTGGACGCCTACCAGCGCGCCGTGTACCCCAAGCGCTCGGACTGCCGGGTCGGCGGGGTGCGCTGGTTCCGCCAGGAGGGGAGCGGCCACTGGTACCCCGACGAGGGGTGGGACCACGAGGAGGACGGCCCCTGGGTCAGCGCCTTCGACGGGCACCCCGACTACCAGGACTTCGCCGAGATCGGCCTCTGCTCCACGCGCGACCCGTTCGAGGGGGACTTCCCGTTCGAGGCGCTGGCCGAGGCGGTCCGTCGGGCCGAGCAGCGCTGCGCGCAGGTGGCGGACCGGCCGTGGGCTCGGGTGGCCGGGGTCCGCGCGGCGGCCGAGGCGGTGGCGCGGGCAGCAGTCGCGGCGGTGACGGAGACGGAGACGGCGCAGACCGTCGCCGGGCGGCCGGACGGTGGCGCGGCGGTGTCGTCGGGCGTCGACGAGGGCCTGCGGGCGGCGCTGCGAGGGCTCGCGGTGGCGCTGGAGGAGGCCGACGGGGTCGACCGCGCCGTGCTCGCGGCGGTGGCGGACCGGGCGCAGCCGTTGCGCGGGCTGGTGATGGCCGAGCTGGTGCTGGGGGCCGAGCCCGGGACCCTGCTGCGGGCCGTGGCGGCGCGCGGTGCGCTCCCGGAGCCGATGCTGCACTACTGGATCACGGTCACCGTTCCGGTCGCGCCGGGGCGGGGCGCGGGCGATGGCGATGCGGTCGGGGCCGGACCCGGGGACGCAGTCGCGGTCGATGCCGGTGCGGCTCCCGGGCCCGGCTGGGCGGACGACCTGGCCTGGCGGCTGAACGCCGAGCTGCGGGCCGCGGGGCTCGGCAGCGGCGGCCAGCACCACCGTCTGCTGCACCAGGACGGCTCGGTCGTCGAGAGCATCACGCTCGACATCAGCGGTGACTTCACGGCGGCCTTCGCGCTCGCCCGCGCCGTCCTGCGCGAGGCCGGGGCACCGGCGGGCAGCGTGCTGAGCGGGATCCTGCACGGTGTGGCCCACCGCGTCGAGCTGAGCTGAGGCGGGAGCCGCGCCGCCCGCCGCCCTGCGCGCGGGCGGCGGGCGGCGGGCGGCGGGCCGGCCGGGCTCAGCTCGCGGTGTCGGCTACCAGCTCGAAGGCGGTGCGCCCGTCCAGCGTCTCGCGGACGATGTCGGCGTGTCCCGCGTGGCGGGCGGCCTCCTCGATCAGGTGGGTCAGGATCCAGCGGGCCGTGCGGCGGCTGTTCGGCGGGAACCAGGGGGCGGTGGGCAGCGCGGCGTCCACCTCGAGGTCCGGCAGGCCGTTGATGATCTCCTCGGTCTCGGCCGCGACCTCCTGGTACGTCTTCAGCCAGCCCTCCAGGGTCTCGCCGTCCACCAGCCGGAACTGGTCGGCCCACGCCTCCGGACGGTTGGCCTCGGCCACCTCGCCGCCCATCAGGATGGTGACGATCCAGTGGCGTTCGCAGAGTGCCGCGTGCTTGATCAGGCCGGCCAGCGAGAGGACGCCCGCGGTGGGGGTGGCGTTGGCCTGTTCCTCCGTCAGGCCGTGCACCGAGCGGTGCAGCGCGCCGCGCTGGGCGTCGAGGAAGGCCAGCAGTCCGTCACGCTCGTCGGTCTCGGCGCGAACCAGGGTGGGCATAACGGCCGCCTTTCGTCAGGGACGGGGAACCGGTTCCCGGTTGCCCGCTTCGTTGGATCGACCGTATCGAGCATTGAGGACAGCTTCGGTCCGCAAAGCGTCGCGGCTTCTGTTGTCGCAGGTCGTGGCTAGGCTGCAAGGGAATCCGCACGGGCCGATGCCGGAGCACGTGCTCGCAGCCCAGGAGGTCGGGGACCGATGTTCGCCGTGCACGGCCACTGGCAGCCGGCCGGTCGGCTCGCGCTCTGGGCCGAGGACGCCCGCGGGCTCGGCCTGGCCCGCACGCCGGTGCCGTACGGTGAGCCGGCGCAGGAGGCCGGCGCTCTGCGGGAGGCCCCCGGGCGGGCGGCCCGCCCGCACCCGTACGCCTGCCCGGCCGGGCTGCTGGCCGCGCTGCTGGGCGGGATCGGCCCCGGACTGGAGTGGCTGGCCGGGCAGGCCCCGGAGCGCTGGATCACGCTGGCCCTGCCCTCGGCGGGCGGCTCGCCGTCGCCCTCACCGGAACTGCTCGGCAGCCGGGCCCCCAGTGGCGTCTCGCTGCGCGACTGGCGGCTGCCGGCGCTCTTCTTCGAGCCGGCGCAGGCGGCCCAACTGCTCGGCGAGCTCTTCGACCCGCGCTGGTCGATGACCAGTTCCGAGCTGCCCGGCACCGGCCGGGTGGACGTCGCCTACGGTGCCTCGCTGCGCTGGCTGACCGGGGTGCACGACCTGGCCTGGCGGCTGGTCGGGCGCGGCCGGGTGCTGCCCGCGCTGGTGCGCGACGGCGCGGTGGCCCGCGCCCGCTGGGAGCCGGTGCTCGGTGCGGCCGACCGGCGCGAGGCGGCCGCCCTGGCCGGGGGCTGCCCGCCGGTGGCGCGGGCCGGACGCCCGGCCGACGAACTGCTCGCGCAGGTGCTGGACGTGCTGACCGACCCGGCGGTGCGGGCCGCGCTGGCCGAGCCGCTGGGGCCGGTGCGGCTGCCGCCGCCACTCGAGCCGCGCCCCGGTGCGGCGGCCGGTGCGGAGGGGGACGCGGCGGCCGAGGTCGGTGCGTGCGAGGCGTCCTCGGCGGCGGTGGAGCAGGCCCTCGCGCGGCTGACCGAGAGCTGGTTCACCGCGCTCGCCTCGGCGGACGGCCGGATCGCCACCGCGACGGCCGGCGCCGAGGCGGCCCTCGATGCCGCGGCGCTGGACCGGCTGGGCGCCGGGCTGGCCGCCTGGTACGCCTCCGAGCCAGCGGTGGCCTCCGCCGTCCGGCTCTGCTTCCGGCTGGTCGAGCCGCTGGGGCCGGACCCGGCGGATCCCGAGGGGGGCTCGTCCGACGACCACTGGCGGGTCGACTTCCTGCTCCAGGCCGTGGACGAGCCGTCGCTCCTGGTCCCCGCCGCCGATCTCTGGGACGGGGGCGCGGCGCTCGCCGCCTTCGAGCGCAAGGTCGACGACCCGCAGGCCGCCTTCCTCGCCGAACTGGACCGGGCCGCCCGCTGCCGGGCCGAACTGCGGCCGGCGCTGCGCCGCTCCCGCCCGCAGTCCCTGCTGCTGGACCGGGCCGGCGCACTCGACTTCCTGCGCGCGGCGGCGCCCGTGCTGGCCGCCGCCGGGTACGGCGTGCTGCTGCCCACCTGGTGGCAGCGCCGGCCGTCGCTGACGATGGCGCTCGCCGTCCGGGCGGCCGCGCCCGGGGTGGTGGAGAGCCCGGCCCGGATCGACCGGGACGACGTGGTGGCCTTCCACTGGCAGGTCGCGCTGGACGGACAGCCGCTCACCGCCGAGCAGTTGGCCGATCTGGCCGCGGCCAAGCAGGGCCTGGTCCGGGTGCGGGGGCAGTGGATCGAGGTGGACTCACGACAGATCGGGGCCGCCGTCGACTTCCTGGACCGGGCCGGTAGCGGCCGGACCGCGCCGGCCCGGCTGCTGCGGGTGGCCCTGGACCCGGGGGCCCTGGTGGGCGGGCTGCCGGTCGGCGCCATCACCGCCGGTGGTGTCCTCGCGGACCTGCTCGCCGCCCCCGCCGGAGTCGAGGCCACTGGAGCCGAGCCCGCGTCCGAATCCGTGCTGCTGCCGCCCGGGTTCGGCACGGTGCTGCGCCCCTACCAGGAGCGCGGGGTGGCCTGGCTGCGGGCGCTCAGCCGGCTGGGCCTCGGTGCCGTCCTCGCCGACGACATGGGGTTGGGCAAGACCGTGCAGACCCTGGCGCTGCTGGCCGTCGAGCAGGCGGCCGGCCCGCCCGGGCGACACCGGCCGACCCTGCTGGTCTGCCCGATGTCGCTGATCGGCAACTGGCGCCGGGAGGCGGCCAGGTTCGCGCCGATGCTGCGGGTGCACGTCCAGCACGGCGCCGAGCGGCCGACCGGCCGGGAGTGGCAGGACGCCGTCGCCGCCGCCGACCTGGTGATCACCACCTACGGCCTGGTCCAGCGCGAGTCCGAGCAACTGCGCACCGTCGCCTGGCACCGGGTCATCGCCGACGAGGCGCAGACGGTCAAGAACAGCGCCACCGCCCAGTCCCGGGCGCTGCGTTCGATCCGCGCCGAGCACCGGATCGCGTTGACCGGCACGCCCGTGGAGAACCGCCTCACCGAGCTGCACGCCATCCTCGACTTCGCCAACCCCGGACTGCTCGGCTCGGCGGCCGCCTTCAAGGAGCGCTACTCGATCCCCGTGGAGCAGCACGCCAACGCCGAGCGGACGGCCGAACTGCGCCGCCGCACCAGCCCGTTCATCCTGCGGCGGCGCAAGGGGGAGCCCGCGGTGGCGGTCGGGCTGCCCGCCAAGCAGGAGATGACGCTCTGGTGCACTCTGACCCCCGAACAGGCCGGGCTCTACCAGGCGGTGGTGGCCGACCTGCTGCACCGGCTGCGTGGTCTGCGCGGGGTGGAGCGCAAGGGTGCGGTGCTGGCGGCGATCGGTAAGCTCAAGCAGGTGTGCAACCACCCGGCCCAACTGCTGCACGACCGGACGGCGGTGGCCGGGCGCTCGGGGAAGGTGGCCCGGCTGGAGGAGACGCTGGCACAGGCCCTCGCCCAGGGCGACCGCGCGCTCGTCTTCACCCAGTACGCCGAGTTCGGCTCGTTGCTGCACGGCCACCTCGCCCAGCGGCTGGACACCGAGGTGCTCTACCTGCACGGCCGGCTCGGCGCCCGGCGTCGGGACGAGCTGGTCGAGCGGTTCCAACAGTGCGACGGCCCGGGGGTGTTCCTGCTCTCGCTCAAGGCGGGTGGCACCGGGCTCAACCTTGCCGAGGCCAACCAGGTGATCCACCTGGACCGTTGGTGGAACCCGGCCGTCGAGCAGCAGGCCACCGACCGGGCCCACCGGATCGGTCAGCGCCGCGAGGTGCAGGTCCGCCGGTTCGTCTGCGCCGGGACCGTGGAGGAGCGGATCGCGGAGATGATCGAGTCGAAGCGCGCGCTGGCGGAGGCGGTGGTGGGCGGCGGCGAGCGCTGGCTGACCGAGCTCTCGGCCGGTGAGCTGCGCGAACTGCTCACGCTCACCGAGGAGGCGATCGAGGAGTGACGGACCAGCTGGACGACTACTGGGACGGCGACTTCACGCTCCGGCAGGACACCGGGCCGCCCGCCGCCGACGTCGACCCTGCGCCGGGCGTCGACCCCGTCCCCGTACTGCCGATCGAGCGGCTGGCCGCGCCGGAGATCACCGTTCGCGGGCGGAACCTCGCGGTGCTGCTGGCCCCGGTCTACCGTGCGCTGACTTCCTGAGTTGACCCTCGACCAGGTCGAGGCCGCAGAGTCCCCACCGTGGAGAGCGTGATGCGAAGTATCGGCCAGCTGGCCCAGGAGAGCGGCCTGACCGTCAGTGCCCTGCGGTTCTACGACGGTGCGGGTGTCTTCGGCCCGGCCTGGGTGGACCCGCAGACCGGCTACCGCTGGTACGCGCCGGAGCAGCTGGCCGACGCCCGACTGGTCTGCCGGCTGCGCAGGGTGGGCCTGCCGTTGGCGGAGATCCGGCTCGTCCTGACGGCGGCCGGCGATGCCGCAGTCGCCGGCCGGGTGCTGGACGCCCACCTGCGACGCCTGGAGGACGGGCTGGCCGACGCGCGTCGCGAACTCTCCGCCGTCCGAGTCCTGCTCGACCAGAGGGAGCACCTGATGACCAGTAGTACCGATTCCGCCCGGAACGCCGCCCCGACCGCCGTCCGGCTCCGCGTGCACCGCGCCGGACTGGCCGCGGCGCTCGCGGCCGTGCGCTTCGCCGTGAGCGCCGACCCCGCGTTCCCGATGCTCGGCGGCGTGCTGTTCGACCTGCCCGGGGAACTGCTGCGGCTGGTCGCCACCGACCGCCACCGGCTGGCGGTGGCCCAGACCCCGCTGCTGGCCCGGACGGCGGAGGGGACCGCAGTGGTGGCGGGGGACGACCGGCCCGAGCTCGGGTTCCTGGTGCCGACCGCGCTCGCCGACGCGATCGGGGCGCTGGCGGCCGGCGGCGGCGGTGACGCCGACGGTGGCGGTGATGAGCTGCTGACCCTCACGGTCGAGGGCGGCCGCCTGAGCGCCGAGGTCGGTGGCCGGCGGGCCGAAGGCCACTGCCTGGAGCTGGACTTCCCCGACTACCGCCGACTGGTGGAACTGGCGCCCACCCACCGGGTCGAGACCACGGCCGACGCGCTGCGCCGGGCGGTGACCGACGGCGCGACCCGCAGTACCGCGCCGACCACCACCGAGGCCGGGGACGGCTCCGGGCCGGCCGCCGAGGTGACGGTCCTGGCGGTGAGCGACGACGGCGCGCTGCGCGTCCTGGAGCGGGCGGACGAGGTGCTGCCCGACGGCGAGCCCTACCTGCGGGTGGCCGTCAACCGCGAGTTCCTGCTGGAGGCCCTGGACGCGGGGGCCCCGGGCCAGCTCGTCCTCGAACTCGGAGGACCGATCAGCCCGCTGGCGATCCGTCCGGCCGCCCACGAGCAGGGCGCGTTCTCCCTGCTGATGCCCGTCCGGCTGTCCTGACACCCATCGAAGTAGCCCGGGCGGGGTCGGTCACCGGCCGAGCAGCAGGCGACCGACCCGCTGCCTGGCCGGGGCCAGCTCCGCCTCGATCGCGAGCCACTGCGCCGCGTCCACCCGCACCGCCGCGGACCGCTCCGGGCGCTCGGCCCGCATCCGCACCCGCAGATGGCTGGGCGGGTGCTCGGTGTCCACCGCGCTCATCTCCCGCGCGCTGAGCCGGGACCGGCGCTCCCGCTCGGCCGGCGGCACCGATTCCAGGTACTCCCGCAGGCCGGTCCAGAAGGCCTCCACCTGCTCCGGACCGGTCTCCTGGCGGCCGGCCCGGCCACCGCGCTGGGCCGTGGTGCGCTGCTGCTGGATCCGGGCCCGGGCGCTGTCGCCCAGCATCAGCTTGGTGAGCATGCCGCCGGCCGCGGCCGAGGAGGCCACCACGGCGGCCCGCTCGTCCGCCAGGTACTCGGCCTGCTGGCTGCTGCGTTCGGTCAGCCGGGCCAGCACGAACACGAGCAGCCGGACCGGCTGCGCCAGCAGGCCGAGGAGCAGGGCGGCGATCCGGTCGGACGCGGCCGTCCGCGAGCTGCGGACCAGGAAGGCGTCACCCCGCCCCGGCGTCAGCAGGAGGTACCAGGCGACCAGGGTGCGCGAAGCCAGGTCGAGCCAGAGTCCGCGCCGGGCGTCGCCGTTGCGGCCGTGACCCAGCTCGTGACCGAGCAGGGCGAGCCGCTCGTCGGTGGTGAGCGCGGTCCACAGCGGCAGGCCCAGGGTGAGCCGGACCCGTCGGTGCGGGCCGACCGGGCCGTAGCTCGCGTTGTACAGGCCGTTCACCCTGATGCGGTCCGGGCCCCGGGTACCCAGTGCCCGGGCGACCTGGTCCACCACGCCGTGCAGGACCGGTGCCTGTTCCCGGGTCAGCTCCGCCGGGTCGTGCGCGCTCCAGCGGCCGAACCGGGGGCGCAGCAGCCAGGTGACGCCGAGGCCGAGGACCCCGAGCACCCGCAGGCCGGTGGAGCCGGTGAGGACGAGCCGGAGCGAGCCGGCCAGCACCGCCAGGGTGCTCAGGTGGACGAGGGTGGCGAGCAGCATGGCCGCCGCCCAGGCGGCGCTGCGGTGCCGGTCGGACGCGGCCGGTCGGGCGGCGAGGACGGCGTAGAGGCGCTCCACCCGGGCGCGGTCGCGGGATCGGGCGCGTTCACCGCGCCGCGGGGCGCCCGGGGTAGGGGCCGGCGCCAGGTTCCACTCGCAGGCCGGGCACCAGTCGGTGAACCGGGGATCGACGGCGATCGGGGCGGTGCACTGCGGGCAGGCGCGGGTGAGGGCGCTGACGGTCTCCGACATGCGGCCTGATCATGCCGGATCGGTCCCGGGCTGCGGCGGGCGGCCCCGCACCCGGTCCCACCCCCGGCCCGCCCCCGGGGCCTCAGTCCACGGGGACGAGGGTCAGGTAGGCCACGCCCAGGTAGCCGCGGTAGCCGCGGAGCCAGCTGGCGCGGTGGCGGTCGACGCGGTCGCGGGTCTCCTTGGCCAGGGGGTGGTCGGGGTGGGCGGCGAGCCACTCCTCGACGTCGCACTGGTAGCCGGACTCGAAGTCGTCCCACTCCTCGGGGCTCGCGGTCTCGACCCAGGCGGGGCGGAAGCCCGCGGCGATCGCGAGGTCCACGAGGTCGGGCAGGTCGTGGAGCTCGGAGCGGGAGGCGTCCGGCCACATCGCCGACAAGGCGGTGGGCGGGGGCGAGTGTTGCCAGAAGCCCTCGCCGAGGACGACCCGCCCGCCCGGGGTGACCAGGCGCCGCAGTGCCCGCAGGGCGGCGACGGTGTGCTCGGGTGGCCGGGCGTCGCTGAGCGCGTGGCTGGCGCCGAAGCAGAGGACGAGGTCGGCGGGGCCGTGCGTGACCTCCAGGGCGGACCCCTGGACGAAGCGGACGCGCCCGGCCAGCCCGCGGGCCTCAGCGTTGGCGCGGCCGCGGGCGAGGTTGTCCGGTTGGAGGTCGACGCCGACGCCGGTCGCGCCGGGCACCGCCTGCAGGAGTCGGAGCATGAACTCGCCCCAGCCGCAGCCGATGTCGAGCACGGTGGTCGGGGCCGTCATCGTGGCGTCGCCACCGAGTCGGGCGATCATCCTGGCGGCCCGCTCCTCGGAGAGCGGACCGTGGAAGGTGAGCCGGGTCAGCCGCGGCGGGGCAGTGGTGTCATCCATGGGGCAGAACGGTAGGCAGGGCCGCCCCGTCGGCGACACCGGTTTTCCGCGCGGCGGCGGCAGGGTGACGGTGGCCGGGCGCCGGCTGCGGAACTCGCGGGGCCCGCGGTCGGCATTCGTCCGCTCGATCCGCACCACGCCCCCAGGAGGACCTGGCGGTCCAGCCCGCCCTCGGGGGCTTGTGGGCGAGGAAGTAGGCCTGCCGGCCCTGTCGGGGTTCCTCGCTCTCGTCGGGCTCGCGGATCAGCCGGGCGTCCAGGACGAGGCCGGCCTCGCCCAGCAGGTCGGCGACGTGGTCGGGGGACATCCAGTAGATGTCGAGCGACACCGCGTGGCCGTAGGCCCGGTCCCGGTGCCGGCAGCGGTCCCCGGCCTTGAACGCCAGGATCAGGTGGCCGCCGGGGGCCAGCACCCGGTGGCACTGCGCGAAGACGGTCGGCAGCGACTCCGGCGGGGTGTGGACGGTCGAGTACCAGGCCACGGCGCCGCCGAGACTGTCGTCGGCCAGGTCCAGTTCGGTCATCGACCCCACCTCGAACCGAAGGCCCGGGTGCCGTCGACGGGCGAGGGCGACCATCTCGGGCGACAGGTCGATGCCGAACACGTCCACGCCGAGCGCGTGCAGGTGAGCCGTGATGCGGCCGGGACCGCAGCCGAGGTCGGCGACCGGCCCGGCGCCTGGGGTCTGCGTGAGTTCGCTGAAGGCGGCGAGCATCGCGCGGTCCAGCGGTCGGGCGTCCAGTTCGTGGCGCAGGAGCCGCTCGTAGTCGACGGCGACGGTGTCGTAGGCCAACCGGGTGGCATGCAGGGAGGTCGCTTCGGTCATGGCCGATGACCGTAGCCGCGATTCGCCCGCTTCCGCCGACCGGACCGGCGGCGCGGCGCTAGCTGGGCTGCTTGCATTTGCAAGCACGGGTGGGCAGCATGGGGGCATGGCTTCACTGAACGTGGGCTCGCTGGGTGAGTACATCCGTGAGCAGCGGCGCAGCGCGCAGTACTCGTTGCGCCAGTTGGCGGAGGCCGCGGGTGTGTCGAACCCGTATCTCAGCCAGATTGAGCGAGGGCTCCGCAAGCCCAGTGCGGAGATCCTGCAGCAGATCGCCAAGGCACTGCGGATCTCCGCGGAGACGCTGTACGTGCAAGCGGGGATCTTGGAGGAGCGGCCGGCGGGCGGGGTGGACCTGCGGGCCGCGATCCTGGCGGACACCGCGATCAGCGAGCAGCAGAAGCACGCGCTGCTCGCCGTCTACGCGGCCTTCGTCAAGGAGAACGAGGCCGGCCAGGGCTGACGGCCACCGGCCGGACGGTGCGCCGCCGGGGTGACCCGGTGGTGCGCGGTACCAACGCAACGATCGAGAGGACGAGTCGATGCCCAGCACCGATGAGATCAAGAACGAGCTCAAGAACGAGATCATGAAGACGCTGAGCGACCCCACGCCGCTCTACGCGCTCGCGGGCGCCGGGGACCTGGCGTACGAGAAGCTGCGCGAGATGCCCGGGCGGGTCGAGGCGCTGGCCGTGGACCGCAAGGGCGCGCAGGACATGGCGGTGGCGGGGCTGCAGGAGGCGCAGACCAAGCTGCTCAAGGCGCAGGCGCAGGCCCAGGCCGCCGTCGCCGGGACCGTGACCGCGCTGCCGACCGACTTCAAGGCCCTGCAGGAGAAGGCGCAGACCTTCGCCCTGCAGCAGGTCGGCCGGGCCGCGGAGCTCGCCGTGAAGGCCAAGGAGGTCTACGACGAGCTGGCCGAGCGCGGCAAGGTCGTCGTGGAGAAGGGGCGCACCGCCCAGTCCGAGGGCGCGAGCGCCGGTGTCGAGCAGCAGGCGGACGCCGAGGTGGTCGAGGTCGAGGTGCTGGACGTCGAGGTGGTCGAGATCGACGACGCGTCGGCTGGCGAGGCGGACCAGGGGAAGCCGGCGTCCGCGAAGAAGGCGGCCAGGGCCCGGAAGACGCCGACGCAGAAGTGAGGCCGAACGGACCGCGGGGCGCGGCCACGGGCCGGTCACGGCACCTTGGCGGCGCCCGGTTCGTTCACCGGCTGTGGGCACCCGGGGCGTGCCAGGATTGATGGACACGGCCGTGGGAAGTCAAGGTGTGGTGACGGCGGCGACGTTCGAGTGAGGAGACCCGCGTGACCGACAGCTCGTACTTCGACGTCCAGCAGCCGCTCTGGTGGCTGTCCGTAGCGGTCATCGTCTTCAAGGCGGTGGCCTTCGTGGACGCCGCCCTGCGCCGGGAGGACGCGTACCGCGCGGCGGACAAGAAGACCAAGCCGTTCTGGCTGGTGATCCTGGGGCTGGCGCTGGGGCTCGACCTGCTCCTCGGGGCCAACATCATCTACAGCTTCCTGACGCTGGCCGGTCTGGTCGCCGCGATCGTCTACATGGTCGACGTCCGGCCGGCGATCAAGTCGCTGACCGACGGCCAGGGCCGCGGTGGCCGCCGGGACGCCGGTCCGCGCCGGCCCTGGTGATCCGCGGCCGGTGGCAGCTCCACCACTGACCGGTCGCTGACCGGCGGCTGGATGCCCGCCCCTCGTGTCAGGCCCGCTCAGCCCATCAGCTGGGGGGCCTGGTTGCGTTCCAGGAGCAGGACGGCGACATCGTCGGCCAGCGCACCGCCGTTGAGGTCCTCGACCTCCGCGATGGCGCTGTCGACCAGGCGGCCCCGGGTCAGCCCGTTCGCCTGGTGGTCACCGATCAGGCCGACCAGCCCGTCCTGGCCGAGCCGGCGCGAACCGGCGCCGATCCGCCCCTCGATCAGCCCGTCGGTGTAGAGCAGCAGGCTCCACCCGGGCTCCAGCTCCAGGTGGAGGGGCGGCCAGCTGGCGTCGGTGTCGTCGCAGGGCAGCAGGCCCAGCGCCGGGCCGGCGTGCTCGGTCGGCAGGACCAGCGGACGCTCGCCCGACGACAGCAGCAGCGGGGCCGGGTGGCCCGCGAGGTAGAGCTGGGCGTGCTCGACCTCGGGCTGGTCGGACGGCAGCGGCCGCTGCCCGATCCCGGGAGCCGGACGATCGCTCGGCGCCCTGGTGCCCGTGGTGGCCCGCCGGTGCCCGCGCGTTGCGTCGTCCGGGGGCGCGTCGGGGGTGATGACCAGCATGCAGAGCGTCGCGAAGATCTCGTCGCTGCGCCGCTCGTGCTCCAGGACGTGCTGCAGGGTGGTGAGGAGCGTCTGGCCGGTCAGACCGGCGAAGACGAGGGTCCGCCACGCTATCCGCAGGGCGACCCCGAGGGCGGCCTCGTCGGGGCCGTGGCCGCAGACGTCGCCGATAACCACGTGGACCGTGCCGTCGTCGGTACGGACCGCGTCGTAGAAGTCGCCGCCCAGCAGGGCCCTGCGCCGACCGGGA
The DNA here is from genome assembly GCF_039528135.1 of Kitasatospora nipponensis. NCBI lineage: Bacteria > Bacillati > Actinomycetota > Actinomycetes > Kitasatosporales > Streptomycetaceae > Kitasatospora > Kitasatospora nipponensis. The sequence continues at coordinate 50,523 of NZ_BAAALF010000012.1, forward strand.
CGGTAGCGGCGGGTGAAGGAGAGGTCGGCGCCCTCCAGCAGCGGGGTCGGCAGGAGGTGCCGCTGGAGCCGGGCGTTCTCCTGGCCGCGGAGTTCGGCCTCGACCAGCCGGCGCTGGGACTCGTCGGCCCGCTTGCGCTCGACGGCGTAGCGCAGGGCCCGGGCGAGCAGCGGCCCGTCCGTCTCGTCCTTGGTCAGGAAGTCCTGGGCGCCCGCGGCGACGGCGGCAGCGCCCAACTGGGTGTCCGCGGCGTCGGTGAGGACGACGACCGCCGCGTTCGGCGCGCGGCGCAGCAGGTCGCGCAGCCCGTCGAGCGGGTCGGTGTCGGGGCGCCCGCCGCTGTCGGCACGGCGGCTGGTCGTCGGTGCGGCCAGGTCGAGCAGCACGCAGCTGAAGTCGACCGGGCGGGTGCGTCCGCGGCGGCCCGGGGCCGACGAGGTCCGGGCGAGCTGGGCCGCGGCCTGCTCCAGGCCGGGGGCCCAGTGGAGCTCGATCGGCATGCCGCTCGCGGCCACCAGCTCCTCGATCAGCCGCGCGCCGGAGGCGTCGTTCTCCACCACCAGGAGCTTGAGCGCCGCCGCGGCCCGGTCCGAGGTGTGCTCGGGCGCGCGGTCGGCCGGCGCGGACCGACCGGTCGAGCGCGGCCCGGGCAGCGAGAGCGGCCCCGACGCCGCTGCCGAGCCGCCACCGCGGCGCTGGCCGGCCGGGGCGGCGGTGGAGCCGTGCGCGGGGCTGTGCGCCGGGCTGTGTCCCGTGCCGTGCGCCGTGCGGGCGGTCGGCGGCTTGGCCGGCCGGGTGGGCGCGGGGTCGGCCGGCGCCGTGGTGGCGTGCGGCGCGGCCCGGTCGCCGGAGCGGTGGCGCAGGTCGGGCTCGCCGAGCCCGTCGAGTCCGTCCGGTGTGGCCATGGCATCGAGCGCGAGGCCGTCGAGGCTGTGGAAGGAGTCGAGTTCGTGCAGCTCGTTCATGCCGGTGGTTCCGTGGCTGTCGCCGCCGACGCCTGCCTGAACGGCGGCCGGATCAGGGCAGGGGGTGCCGACTCGCTGGCAGAGGCCAGTCGATGTCGGGGCGCCGGACCGGCCTGCGGTGCCGGTTCCTTGCCCGTCTCCCGTAGCGGGCACGGATGGATCCTCCCTTTCCCTGACGGGGTAACGGCTGCGGTCCGTGCGCAGTGCCCGTATGGCACCGCGCGTCAGGGAACTTCTCGCGACCATAACGTGATCTCCGGGGATTTCCTTGGCTGGTCGGCGTGGATGTGGCTATTGCCACGCTGGTGGCGGGCTCGGTGGCTAGCGTGGGTGGCTCTGGGGCGGGCAAATCGCGCGGCTGACGCGGAGGGTGAAGCGGTGACACAGATCACTTTGGTGCAGGGTGACATCACGCGGCAGCAGGTGGACGTCGTGGTCAATGCGGCCAACTCGTCGCTGCTGGGCGGGGGTGGCGTCGACGGGGCGATCCACCGGGTGGGCGGCCCGGAGATCCTCGATGCGTGTCGTCGGCTGAGGGCCTCGCACTACGGCGGCGGTCTCGCGATCGGCCGGGCGGTGGCCACCACGGCCGGTCGACTGCCCGCCCGGTACGTGGTGCACACGGTGGGGCCGGTGTTCGGGGCGTACCCCTATGAGCGCGGGGCTGAGCTGCTGGCCTCCTGCTATCGGGAGTCGCTCCGGCTGGCGGTCGAGCTGGAGGCCCGGAGCGTCGCGTTTCCGGCGGTGTCGGCCGGAGTGTACGGGTGGCCGATGGCCGACGCGGCGCGGATCGCGCTGTCGACCGTGGCGGCGGAGCTGCGGCAGGGCGGAGGAGGGGCTGGAGAAGAGGGAGCAGGAGAAGGGGAGCGCGGCGTAGGAGAGGAAGGGGAGGGATCGCAGGAGGAGCGGGTGCGGGAGGTGCGGTTCGTTCTGTTCGGCGCGGAGGCGTACGAGACCTTCGCGACGGTGCTGGGCGAGCTGGGACTCGGCCCCGCGGATTCGGCTGTCTGATCGAGTCAAGGAGCGTCATCGTGCACGCCCCCATAGTGGACTGACGGCACGTCAACATGCCAGGGGAATTCGATAACTCGTTCGAGTGAATCGATGCCGGCCGCCCGCCCGGCTCAGGGCGCCAGCACCGCCCAGGGCAGCGTCGCCTCGCCCTGGCGCCAGCGGCCCCGGGCGTCCAGCAGCGGCCAACTGGTGGCGAGCGCGGTGCAGGCGGCCACCCAGCGCTGTCGGGCGCCGAACGCCCCGTACGGCGCGGCGGCGGCCCAGGCCCGGTCGAAGTCGGTGAGGAAGCGGTGCACCGCACGCCCCGGCACGTTGTGGTGGATGAGCGCCTTCGGCAGCCGCTCGGCCAGGTCGGAGGGGCGTTCGAGGCCGGCCAGCCGGGCCGCGAAGGTCACCGTGCGCGGCCCCTCCGGGCCGAGCGCCACCCAGACGTGCCGGCGGCCGACCTCGTCGCAGGTGCCCTCGACCAGCAGGCCGCCGGGGGCCAGCCGGCCGCAGAGCCGTTCCCAGACCGCCTCGACGGCCTCCTCCTCGTACTGCCGCAGCACGTTGGCGGCCCGGATCAGCTGGGCGCGCCCGCCGTCCAGCGGCACCTCGAAGCCGCCGCGTCGGAAGGTCAGCGCGGGCGGCGCGGCGAACGGCAGGGCGGCGGCCACCCGCGCGGGCTCGATCTCGATGCCGACCATCCGCACGTCCGGCCGGACCGCGCGCAGCCGGCCGTACAGCTCCACCGCGGTCCAGGGCGCCGCCCCGTAACCCAGGTCCACGGCCACCGGCGGCCGGTGGCCGGCCCGCAGGGCGTGGCCGAGGGTGTGGACGATCCAGCGGTCCATCCGGCGCAGGCGGTTGGTGTTGGTGGTGCCGCGGGTGACGGTTCCGACTGGCCGCCCTGCGGGAGAAGTCGGCGGCTTCGACGTCCGGCGCGTGGCGGAGGACCCGGCGGGACCGGGGACGGAGGAGACAGCCATCCCCGCAGGGTACGCGGACCGCGGCGCGGGCGGGGCGGTCCCTGGTCGGTGGAGTGCGGGCCGGGTGCGGCGCCGGGGGCGGGGGCAGGGGGGCGGTGCCGGGCGAAAGATCCCCGGCGGTTCGGGAATGCGGGGGACCCCGTCGGGGGTTGTCAGCCTGTTGAACGCATCAGAGCGGTCGGTCGGGCGGACCAGGAAGCAGACCAGGAAGGCATCAGCCGAGTGATCCAGCACCCCGTCTCCACGGTATGGCGCGACCGGCAGTCCCCGCCGGTGCGTGGGCGGCTGCACGCCTTCGCCACCGGCCGCGGCAGGCGGCCGCGGCGGATCGCGATGCTCAGCGTGCACACCTCGCCGCTGCACCAGCCCGGCACCGGCGACGCGGGCGGCATGAACGTCTACATCGTGGAGCTGGCCAAGCGGCTGGCGGGGCTCGGCGTGGAGGTCGAGGTTTTCACCCGGACCACCGCCTCCGACCTGCCGCCGATCGTCGAGCTGGCGCCCGGCGTCCTGGTGCGGCACGTCACGGCCGGCCCGTACGAGGGGCTGGTCAAGGAGGACCTGCCGGCCCAGCTCTGCGCCTTCACGCACGGCGTGCTGCGCACCGAGGCGGGCCACCGGCCCGGCCACTACGACCTGGTGCACTCGCACTACTGGCTCTCCGGCCAGGTCGGCTGGCTGGCCGCCGAGCGCTGGGGCGTGCCGCTGGTGCACACCATGCACACCATGGCGAAGGTGAAGAACGCGGCGCTCGCCCAGGGCGACACCCCCGAGCCCGCGGCGCGGGTGATCGGTGAGACCCAGGTGGTCGAGGCCGCCGACCGGCTGATAGCCAACACCTCGGACGAGGCCGGCGAGCTCTCCTCGCACTACGGCGCCCGGACCGACCAGCTCGCGGTGGTGCACCCGGGCGTCAACCTGGAGGTCTTCCGGCCCGGCGACCAGCGGGCCGCGCGGGCCCGGCTGGGCCTGCCGGAGGGCGCCGCGGTGCTGCTCTTCGCCGGCCGGATACAGCCGCTCAAGGCGCCGGACGTGCTGCTCAAGGCGGTGGCGGTGCTGCTGGAACGGCGGCCCGAGCTGCGCGAGAAGCTGGTCGTGCCGGTCGTCGGCGGCCCCTCCGGGACGGGTCTGGCGGAGCCGAAGAGCCTGCAGAAGCTCGCCGCCCAGCTCGGCATCGGGGACGTGGTGCGGTTCCACCCGCCGGTCGGTCAGAGCGAGCTGGCCCAGTGGTACCGGGCGGCGACGGCGCTGGTGATGCCCTCGTACAGCGAGTCCTTCGGGCTGGTGGCGCTGGAGGCGCAGGCCTGCGGGACGCCGGTGGTCGCGGCGGCGGTCGGCGGGCTGCCGGTGGCCGTCCGGGACGGCGAGACGGGTGCGCTGGTGCGCGGCCACGACCCGGGCGACTGGGCGCGGGCGCTGGAGCCGTACGTGACGCGGCCCGAGCTGGTGGCGCGGCAGGGTGCGGCGGCCGCCCGTCACGCGGCGGGCTTCGGCTGGGGCGCGGCGGCGGCGAGCACCGCCGAGGTGTACGCGGGTGCGCTCGCCCGCCCGGCCGGCCGGCTCGGCGGGGCCCGCCGACGGCTGGTCTGAACGGGCGAGCGGTCCGGGTGGCGGGCCCATCCGGGTACCAGCCGGTAACGTCAGCCCCATGGCAACCCGTACCAAGGACGAGGCCCTCACCCTGCTCGCCGCCGCGCTCGACGAGGCCGGCGTGCCCTGGGAGCCGGCGGCCTCCGACCGGTTCACCCTGGTCGCCACCCTCCCCGGCACGCGCAAGCTCAGCACCACCTGCGCGTTGCGGATCGGCGACCACACCCTGTCCCTGAACGCCTTCGTGATCCGTCGTCCGGACGAGAACCACGAGGCGGTGTTCCGCTGGCTGCTGGAGCGCAACACCCGGCTGTACGGCATGGCCTACGCGCTGGACGCGCTGGGCGACGTCTACCTGACCGGGCGCCTGCCGCTCGACGCGCTCACCGCCGACGCCGTGGACCGGCTGCTCGGCTCGGTGCTGGAGAACGCGGACGAGCCGTTCAACACCCTGCTGGAGCTGGGCTTCGCCTCGGCGATCCGGCGTGAGTGGGAGTGGCGGACCAAGCGCGGCGAGTCGACTCGGAACCTGGAGGCCTTCAGCCACCTGGCCGTTCCACCGGCCCCGTAACCGACCGCCGGGCCGACGGGTGATCCGTCGGCCCGGCGGCTCGGCCCTTCCGGGAGTCAGCAGGTCGAGGCCGTGGCCGGCGAGGTGGCCGGCCGGGCGGCGGCCTCGGCGACGCCCGCCGCCTTGGCCGCGTCGACCCGCCGCCCGAGCACCAGGTAGCCGCCCGCGGCGAGGGTGCCGATGGCCGCGCAGACGCCCCACACGGTGCCCGAGCCGCCGTGGTCGAGCAGGAAGCCGCCGCCGGCCGGGCCCAGGAAGGAGGCGCCCGACCAGGCGAGCGAGTTGACCCCCTGGTAGCGGCCGCGGGCGTGGGTCGGCGACAGTTCGGCCACCAGGCTCATCCCGGTCGGCATCTGCACGATCTCGCCGATCGTCCAGACCGCCACGGTCAGCGCGAAGAAGAGCGCCGAACTGCCGGCGAAGGCGGTCAGCCCGAACCCCCAGCCGGTCACCAGCGAGCCGGTGAGCAGCAGCAGACCCCGGTCGCGGCCCTGGATCAGCCTGGTCACCGGGATCTGCAGGACGACGATCAGCAGCCCGTTCAGGCCGATCACCAGGCCGTACTGGGTGGTGGTCAGGCCGGCCCGGCCCATGGTCACGGCCAGGGTGGTGCTGCCCTGCTGGACGATCAGGGCGAGCAGGAAGGTCAGCCCGACCAGCGCCATGAACCGCCGGTCGCGGAAGACCGTGCCGAGACTCACCGCGGGCGTCCCCACCGTCGCGGCGGCGGGCGCGGTCGGCCGGGTCTCCGGGATCTTCGCGAAGACCACGACGGCGCAGAGCACGGTGGAGAGCGCGTCGGCGATGAAGAGCGTGAGGTACCCGTGGGTCGCCACAAGCCCGGCCACCGCCGCCGAGACCCCGAAACCGATGTTGATGGCCCAGTAGTTCAGCGCGAAGGCCCGGACCCGGTCGGCGGGCGGCACCACGTCCGCGATGATCGCGGAGATCGCGGGCCGGGCCGCGTTGCTGCTCAGACCGGTGAGGAAGGCCACCACGGCGATCATCAGCTGCCCGTCGGCGAAGCCCAGCGCCGCAGTGCTGGCCGCGGTGAGCAACTGGGCGGTCAGCAGCGTGGGGCGCCGGCCGATCCGGTCCGTGAGCACGCCGCCGACCACGGCGGCGATGGCCGAGCCGAGCCCGAAGAGCGAGGCGACCAGGCCCGCGTAGGAGGCCGAGTAGCCGCGGTCGGCCGTCAGGTAGAGCGCCAGGAAGGTCACCACGAAGCCGCCCAGGCGGTTGACCAGGGTGGAGGTCCACAGCCACCAGAACTGGCGCGGCAGCCCGCCGACCGACTCCGCCGCGGCGGCGCGCAGGCGGTCGGGCAGCAGGGAGGTGAGGGCAGCGGGCATCGGGGCTCCCGGGCGGCAGGTGCCCCGCTGCACGGTGCTGGGGGAACCGGACGGCGGGGCAGCAGGTGGCGGCGCAGCACGGAGCGGCCCCGGGGTCACCGGGCGGATCCGCGTGCTGTAAGTGGCACTACTGATAGGCGCACATTACCGGTGTGGGTCGGGGCCCGGCTACCCGTTTCTTTCGCTCCACTAAGCTGTCGGCCATGGCTGACACGACCTACCGACTCATCCTGCTCCGCCACGGCGAGAGCGAGTGGAACCAGAAGAACCTCTTCACCGGCTGGGTCGACGTCGACCTCAACGAGAAGGGCGAGAAGGAGGCCGCGCGCGGCGGCGAGCTGCTCGCCTCCGAGGGCCTCTTCCCCGATGTCCTGCACACCTCCCTGCTGCGCCGGGCCATCCGCACCTCGCAGATCGCCCTGGACAAGGCCGACCGGCACTGGATCCCGGTCAGCCGCAGCTGGCGGCTGAACGAGCGCCACTACGGCGCCCTGCAGGGCAAGGACAAGGCGCAGACCCTGGCCGAGTTCGGCGAGGAGCAGTTCCAGCTCTGGCGCCGCTCGTACGACACCCCGCCGCCGGAGCTCGCCGACGGCAGCGAGTTCTCGCAGGCCGGTGACGCCCGCTACGCCGACATCCCCAGCGAGCTGCGCCCGCGCACCGAGTGCCTCAAGGACGTCGTCGACCGCATGCTGCCGTACTGGTACGACGCGATCGTGCCGGACCTGGCCGCGGGCAAGACCGTGCTGGTCACCGCGCACGGCAACAGCCTGCGCGCGCTGGTGAAGCACCTCGACGGCATCTCCGACGAGGCCATCGCCGGCCTGAACATCCCCACCGGCATCCCGCTGGTCTACGAGCTCGACGCGGACTTCAAGCCGGTCACCGCCGGCGGCCGCTACCTGGACGCCGAGGCCGCCGCGGCGGCGATCGAGGCCGTCAAGAACCAGGGCAAGAAGTAGGCGAAGAAACGATCAGGCCCCTGACCAGCGCGTACGGCGCTGGTCGGGGGCCTTCGTGCTGCTCGGGCCGGTGGCCGGTCAGTGGCCGGCGCAGCAGCCGCCGGTGACGCTGCCGCACTGGCAGGGTGCGCCGGACTGGCAGCCGCAGCCGCAGCCCGGGCCGCAGCCGCAGGCGCCGGCGAGCAGGGGCAGGGCCACCCGGGCGCGGCGGGACGTCGGCTCGGCGGTACGGGAGGTGGGTACGGGCCGGGCGGGGGTGCTGGTCATGGTGCTGAGCCCTCCTCGTTGGGGGCAGGCGGGATGGAGGCCTACCTGACCACGAGTGAAGCTCGCGCGCTGACGGGGCGTCAACGGGCGCGCGGGTGTGGGGGAGCGGGTCGGTCGTGCTCCCCCACACCCGCGCTGCGGGGTTTGGATCGCGCCGGCCCCGGATCCGGAGCCCGGCGCGCCGTGCCGGGTGGGCTGGGCCCGGGTCTAGGCCTAGGCCTCGGCCGCGCGCTCCTCGCCGACGAACTCGCCCGCGTGCTCACCGGTGACCAGGAAGACCACCCGCTTGGCGACCGAGACGGCGTGGTCGGCGAAGCGCTCGTAGTAGCGGCCGATCAGCGTGACGTCCACGCCGGTCTGGATGCCGTGCTGCCAGCGGTCGTCGATCAGGTGGGCGAAGAGCTCGCGGTGCAGCTCGTCGATCGCGTCGTCGTCGCGCTCGAGCTGGAGCGCGGCGTCCACGTCCTTGGTCGCGATGACCTGGCCGGCCTTGGCCACCAGGCGCTGGGCGAGCTGGCCCATCTCCAGGACGATCGGGTGCAGGTCGTTGGGCACCGCGGATCCGGGGTAGCGCAGCCGGGCCACCTTGGCGACGTGCCGGGCCAGGTCGCCGCAGCGCTCCAGGTCGGCGCTCATCCGCAGGCTGGTGACCACGATGCGCAGGTCGGTGGCGACCGGCTGCTGGCGGGCCAGCAGGTCGATGGCCCGGTCCTCCAGGTCGTGGTGCAGGGCGTTGACCTTCTCGTCGGCGGCGATCACGCTCTCGGCGAGGGCGAGGTCGGCGTCCAGCAGCGCGGTGGTCGCGCGGCCCATGGCCGAGCCGACCAACCGGGCCATCTCGACCAGGCCGTCGCCGATCGAGTCGAGTTCCTCGTGGTACGAGTCGCGCATGCTCTTCTCTTCTCCTCGGTAGCTGTGTCGGTGGCGGTGCCGACGGGCCGCCGCGCCCCCTGCGGGAGGGCGCGCGGCCGCTGCGGTGGCGCGCATCGTACGCGCGTCACGGACCCACACGGGCTGCGCCAGCCAGACTGGTCCGTTCGGACGACGCCCCACGGCCCCTCCAGTGAACCAACAGCTACCTGAAGGTGAATTCTCGGCAACGTGCGGCCGATGCCTTGATCTGACGCTTACGGACCGCCCGGCCCATGCGCTTAGGCTGGGCCGCATGGACGTGAATGTGGCCGCCGCCGCTGCCTGCGCCATCGCCGGGCTGGGCGTGGGTCTCACGGCCTCCATCGCCTTCCGCTGGAGCGAGCGAGAGCAGGCCCGGGGCAGCAACAGCGGCAACGGCAGAAGAAGTGGCAGCGCATCAGCAGTGAACTCCCTCCCCCAGGAGCCGGCCCTCCCGCCCGGCGTGGACACCGTGCTGTCGGTGCTCCGGTCGTGCGCGATCGTGCTGGGCGACGGTGACGAGGTGGTCAAGGCCAGCTCCGCCGCCTACGCGATGGGCCTGGTCAGAGGCGGTGCGCTGGCCGTCGAGCCGATGCTGGCGCTGGCCCGCGCGACCCGCCGTGACGGCGAGATCCGCCAGGCCGAGCTGGACGTCCCGCGCCCGGGGGTGGCGCGCTCCGGCGAGCCGCTCGCGGTCTCCGTGCGGGTCGCCCCGCTGGGCTCGCGCCTGGTGCTGGTGCTGGTCGAGGACCAGACCGAGCGCCGCCGCATCGAAGCGGTCCGACGTGACTTCGTGGCCAACGTCAGCCACGAGCTCAAGACCCCGGTCGGGGCGCTCTCGCTGCTCTCCGAGGCGGTCGCGGACGCGGCCGACGACCCGGAGGCCGTGCAGCGCTTCGCCGGGCGGATGCAGATCGAGGCCACCCGGCTGGCCAGCCTGGTCCAGGAGATCATCGACCTCTCCCGGGTGCAGGACGACCGGCTGCTGATGGACCCCGAGCCGGTCCCGGTGGACGAGCTGATCGCCGAGGCGATGGACCGCTGCCGCCAGCAGGCCGCGGCCAAGCAGATCCACATGGCGGCCGGCGGCATCGCCGGCCTCTACCTCTACGGCGACCGCGGCCAGCTCGCCGCGGCACTCGGCAACCTGGTCGAGAACGCCGTCAACTACAGCCCGCCGCGGACCCGGGTGGCCATCGCCACCCGCCGGATAGCCAGCGCCGCCGCGATCGGCGAGGCGGACGGCGAGCTGATCGAGATCTCGGTGACCGACCAGGGCATCGGCATCTCGGAGAAGGACCGCGAGCGGATCTTCGAACGCTTCTACCGCGTGGACCCGGCCCGTTCCCGGGCCACCGGCGGGACCGGCCTCGGGCTCTCCATCGTCAAGCACGTGGCGGCCTCGCACGGCGGGACCGTCTCGGTCTGGAGCGTCGAGGGCCAGGGATCAACCTTCACCGTCCGGCTCCCCGCCGGGCAGAACCCGGCGTCGGCCGAACCGGCGTCACACCCATCCATCACACCCCACCTTCCTGCCCCGGAGGCCCGATCGTGACCCGAGTACTGGTGGTCGAGGACGAGGAGTCGTTCAGCGACGCCCTGTCGTACATGCTGCGCAAGGAGGGTTTCGAGGTGGCGGTCGCCGCGACCGGACCCGACGCCCTCGAGCAGTTCGAACGCAACGGCGCCGACCTGGTGCTGCTCGACCTGATGCTGCCCGGACTGCCCGGCACCGAGGTCTGCCGCCAGCTGCGGGTGCGCTCCAACGTGCCGGTGATCATGGTGACCGCCAAGGACAGCGAGATCGACAAGGTCGTCGGGCTGGAGATAGGCGCTGACGACTACGTCACCAAGCCCTACTCCACCCGCGAGCTGGTCGCCCGGATCCGTGCGGTGCTGCGCCGCCGCGGCGAGGACGGCGGCGCCGGCGACAACGGCGGCGGCCCCGGCGCGCTGGAGGCCGGCCCGGTCCGGATGGACGTGGACCGGCACGTGGTGACGGTCGACGGCGCCAAGGTCGACCTGCCGCTCAAGGAGTTCGACCTGCTGGAGATGCTGCTGCGCAACGCGGGCCGGGTGCTGACCCGGATGCAGCTGATCGACCGGGTCTGGGGCGCCGACTACGTGGGTGACACCAAGACCCTGGACGTCCACGTGAAGCGCCTGCGGGCCAAGATCGAGCCGGACCCGGGTGCGCCGCGCTACCTGGTCACGGTGCGTGGCCTGGGCTACAAGTTCGAGCCGTAGACTGCGGTAGCGCGGTAGCGCCGTGGCGCGAACGGCCGAGGGCCGCTGTACCCCCAGGGTGCAGCGGCCCTCGGCCGTTCGCGGTGGTGCGCCCGCTCAGTGCGCGGAGGCGCTCGCGCTGGGGCTCGCGGACGACGGGCTCGCGCTGCCGGACGCCGAGGCCGACGCGGACGCCGAGCTCGACGCGGAGGCGGAGGTCGACGCCGAGGCGGAGCCCGACGCGGCCGGGGACGGCGGCACCGCGGCGGGGGAGCTGGCGCCGGCGCTCGCGCTCGCCGACGTGGAGGCCGAGGCGGAGGCCGACGCCGAGGTCGGGGCGTAGGGCGCGTAGTAGCCGATGGCCGGGAAGACCTGGGCCGGGGAGGCCACCTTGCCGGAGATCGAGAAGGCGAAGGAGGTGGGCGCGAAGCCGCCGAGCTTCAGCGTGACCGCGGAGACGTGCGCGGTCGGCTGGCCGGCGCCGCCCACCAGCACGGCGCCGCGGGCCGGGATCACGATGCCGCCCGGCAGGGCGGCGCCCGAGGCGTCCGCGAAGGTCGCGGTGCTGTCGCCGACGGTGACGGACTGCAGCGTCTCGGGGACCTCGGCGGTGTTGCTGATGTTGACGGTCAGGTTCGCGGGGCCCGGCTGGCCGTTGGCCTGCATCGGGTCGGTCACCAGGGTGATGTTGTTGAGCTTCAGGTCGCCGAGCGAGGTGGCCGGGGTGTCCGGCTTGACCTGCAGGGTCTCGGCGCTGTTGCCGGTGGAGCAGGCGGACAGCGAGACGGCGGCAAGGGTGAGAACGATGGCGGCAGTGCCGCCGCGTCGAAGGCTGCGGCTCACGGCGGCGGCATCTCCTAGGTCACGTGTCGAGTGGTCAGCGCTCAGATTACCGACCGCACTTATCCGGTTCTCACGGGGTGGCCCCGTGTCGCGGCTCCGGCCCGCGCCGAGGGGGCCGGGGGAGTGACCGAGCGGGGTGACCGGGGCGACGGTGGCTGGCGGCGCGGGGCCGGGGCGGCCGGGGCGGGAGCCGGTGCGGCCACCGGATTTCCGGCCGCCGCTCCCGGTCAAGATCAGATCACGATCGTGAAACGGTCGATATCCGGTATGGACTTCAAGATCGAATCATGGTTTCGGGGGTGTTGCCGCAGGTTTCGCCGGATGCGGGAACCGCCTCCGACCTGCGGGAAGCCCCTTCCGCGGCATGGTCGCAGCACGTCGCGGGGGTCCTTGTCAAGCCCCGAGACCGGCCCTGACCTGCGAAAACGCCCTTCGGGTGGACGGAAAAGCGTGTTATTCTGGAAAGCCACGGAAGGGGTCCTGTCACATGACGTTCAAGGTTGGCGACACGGTGGTCTACCCCCATCACGGGGCTGCACTGATCGAGGCCATCGAAATTCGCCAGATCAAGGGTGTGGACAAGACCTACCTGGTGCTGAAGGTTCAGCAGGGAGACCTGACGCTGCGCGTCCCGGCGGAGAACGCCGAGTTCGTGGGCGTGCGCGACGTGGTCGGCCAGGAGGGTCTGGACCGGGTCTTCGAGGTGCTGCGTGCACCGTACACCGAAGAGCCCACCAACTGGTCTCGCCGCTACAAGGCGAACCTGGAGAAGCTCGCGTCGGGTGACGTCATCAAGGTCGCCGAGGTTGTCCGCGACCTGTGGCGCCGCGAGCGCGAGCGCGGCCTGTCGGCCGGCGAGAAGCGGATGCTCGCCAAGGCGCGGCAGATCCTGGTCAGCGAACTCGCGCTGGCGGAGAACACCAACGAGGACAAGGCGGAGACGCTGCTCGACGAGGTGCTGGCCTCGTAGGGCGCCGGTCGGGCTGCCCTTGGGGCGGTCAGGCAGGTCGGCGGGTTGTCCGCCGATGCCGCTTTATCAGCACAGCGCCCGGCGCTGCTGCACGTCCGGGACCGGGAGGTCCCCGACGGTGCGGTGGCACACCGGGCGCTGCGGCGTGCCCGGACGCGGCGCCCGGCGCGTGCGTGGTCCCGGTGGGTCCCGGCGCGTGCGCCGGCGTGCCCGGGTGCGAACCGGGCCGACCGGTGGGTGGGACATGCCCGGGGCGGGTGACGGGTGCGGTGACGTGGGCCATCGGGTGCTCGTAGCGTGGGGGCCGAGCACACCGGTACCCGAGAGGCGGCGCCGGGGTGGAAGGGGTCCGGAGCACCGTCTGACGGGTACGCCTGGGCCATACCCACTTCGCCGAAGGAGTGAAACCTGAACACCACAGGAGTAGTCGCAGCAGCCGTGGTCCCCGCCGCGGGGCGGGGCGAGCGGCTGGGACCGGGCGCGCCCAAGGCGCTGCGCGAGCTGGGCGGCGCGCCCTTGCTGGTGCACGCGGTCCGGGCGCTGGCGCGCAGCCGCGCGGTGGGCCTGGTCGTGGTCGCCGCGCCGCCGGACGGCGTCGCCGAGGTGGTCGGGCTGCTGGACAGCCACGGTCTGGACGGCAAGGACGTCCGGGTGGTGGCCGGTGGCGCGACCCGGCAGGAGTCGGTCCGGCTGGGCCTGGCGGCGATCGGCGAGCAGGTCGAGATCGTGCTGGTGCACGACGCGGCCCGGCCGCTGGTGCCGGTGGAGGTGGTGGACGCGGTGGCGGCCGCCGTGCGGGCCGGGGCGCAGGCCGTGGTGCCGGCCGTCCCGCTGGCCGACACCGTCAAGCGGGTGGGACCGGCGCCGGCCGGCGGCCCGGAGCCGGTGCTGGACACCCCCGACCGTGCCACCCTGCGGGCCGTGCAGACGCCGCAGGGCTTCCGCCGCTCGCTGCTGGCCGAGGTGCACGCCAGGGCGCTCGCCGAGCAGGAGGCCGGCCTGGCTCCCGCGGTGACCGACGACGCCGGGCTGGTCGAGCACTACGGCGGTCAGGTGGTCGTGGTGCCGGGCCACGAGGAGGCCTTCAAGGTGACCCGTCCGCTGGACCTCGTGCTCGCCGAGGCCGTACTCGCCCGCAGGAGGGCCTCCGATGGATTCTGAGCAGCAGGCGTCCCGGCAGCACGTGTCACAGCAGCACGTGTCCGGGCCGCAGGCGTCCGAGCCGCAGGGGTCCCAGCGGCCGGCCGCCGCGGTGCCGGTGCTGCCCCGGGTCGGGATCGGCACCGACGTGCACGCCTTCGCGGACGGGGTGCCGCTCTGGGTGGGCGGGCTGCACTGGGAGGGCCACGAGCAGGGCCTGGCGGGCCACTCGGACGGCGACGTGGCCGCCCACGCGGCCTGCAACGCGATCTTCTCGGCCGCCGGGATCGGCGACCTGGGCACCCACTTCGGCACCGACCGCTCCGAGTGGGCCGGCGCCGCGGGGGTGCGACTGCTGGCCGAGGCGGCCCGGATCGTGCGCGAGGCGGGCTTCGAGATCGGCAACATCGCGGTGCAGGTGATCGGGGTGCGGCCGCGGATCGGCAGCCGGCGCACGGAGGCGGAGGCGGTGCTCTCGGCCGCGGCCGGCGCGCCGGTCTCGCTCTCCGCGGCGACCACCGACGGGCTCGGCCTGACGGGACGTGGGGAGGGCCTGGTGGGTCTGGCCACCGCGCTGGTCTACCCGCGCGGTTGACAGCGCTTCGGGGCAGCGCCGACCGCGGACGGCACCCCGGGCGGGTGGGGGTGCCTGGGGCCGGTGGGAGCGGAGCGGCCCGCTCCGCTCCGCCACGGTGGGTAACCCCGGCTCCTCCTGAGGTCACATCCGTGCAGTGAGCGCGTCACGGCGACAAAATCATGGTGCCCCCGCGGCGGAAACGTCGCGGGGCACTGTCGGTTTCCCACTACGCTGGACGCTGTGAGCCTTCGTCTGTACGACACCAACACCCGCCAGGTACGCGACTTCGTCCCGCTTGTACCGGGCTGTGTCTCGATCTACCTGTGCGGTGCGACCGTGCAGGGGGCGCCGCACATCGGGCACATCCGGTCCAACCTCAACTTCGACGTGATGCGCCGCTGGTTCACCTACCGCGGCTACGACGTCACGTTCGTGCGCAACGTCACCGACATCGACGACAAGATCATCGCCAAGGAGCGCGCGCTGGGCGTGCCGTGGTGGCAGATCGCCTACGCCAACGAGCGTGCGTTCAACGACGGTTACCAGGCGCTGGGCTGCCTGCCGGCGACCGCCGAGCCGCGCGCGACCGGGCACGTCCCCGAGATGATCGCGATGATGCAGACGCTGATTGCCAAGGGCCACGCCTACGCGGCCGACGGCAACGTCTACTTCGACGTCAAGTCCTTCCCGTCCTACCTGGAGCTCTCCAACCAGAAGCTGCAGGACCTGCGGCAGCCCGAGGGCGAGGGCGAGACCGGCAAGCGCGACCAGCGCGACTTCGCGATGTGGAAGTCGGTCAAGGAGGGCGAGCCCAGCTGGGACACCCCGTGGGGTCCCGGCCGTCCCGGCTGGCACCTGGAGTGCTCCGCGATGGTGCACAAGTACCTGGGCAGCGCCTTCGACGTGCACGGCGGCGGGCTGGACCTGATCTTCCCGCACCACGAGAACGAGATCGCGCAGTCGAAGGCCTTCGGCGACGACTTCGCCAACTTCTGGGTGCACAACGCCTGGGTCACCATGAGCGGCGAGAAGATGAGCAAGTCGCTCGGCAACTCGGTGCTGATCTCCGAGATGGTCCAGCGCTGGCGGCCGATCGTGCTGCGCTACTACCTGGCCGCCCCGCACTACCGCTCGATGATCGAGTACAGCGAGGAGTCGATCCGCGAGGCCGAGGCCGGCTTCGGGCGGATCGAGGGCTTCATCCAGCGGGTGATCGAGCGCTGCGGCCCGGTCGAGGCGGCGCCCGAGGTGCCGCCGGCCTTCGCCGAGGCGATGGACGACGACCTCGGGGTGCCGCAGGCGCTGGCTGTGGTGCACACCACGGTCCGCCAGGGCAACAGCGCGTTGACGGCGGACGACAAGGAGAACGCGGTAGCGCGACTCGCCGAGGTCCGTGCGATGCTCGGAGTGCTGGGGCTCGACCCGCTCGACCCGCAGTGGACCGGCGCGGAGCGCGGCGAGGACCTGCACGGGGTCGTCGACTCGCTGGTGCGCCTGGTGCTCGAGCAGCGCCAGGCGGCGCGGGGCCGCAAGGACTTCGCCACCGCGGACGCGATCCGCGACCAGCTCGGCCTCGCCGGGCTGGCGATCGAGGACACTCCGTCCGGCCCCCGCTGGACGATCAACAACCAGTAATCCCTCAGGTGAGGGGTGAGGGCGGGCCGTATCGGCGGACACGTTGTCCGGTACGGCCCTCCCGCATGAGACAGAGCATGCCGGCGGCCGGGGTACCAGCCGCGGCCGGGCATGACGGACAGACAGGAAGTACAGCCATGGCCGGCAACAGCGCCCGCAGGAACCGACGCAACCCCGGATCGAAGAAGGGCGCGAGTGTCGGCACCGGCGGCCACAGCCGGAAGCAGCTCCAGGGCAAGGGCCCCACGCCGCCCGGTGAGGCCCGCAAGGGGCACCCCAAGCAGCGCGCGGCCAACGCCGCCATCAAGCGCGAGCGGGACGCCAAGGCCCGCGCCGGCATGCGCCGCTCCGGCGGTGGCGGCCGGGGCGGTCGCGGTGGCGCGGGTGCGGCCGAGCTGGTGGTCGGGCGCAACTCGGTGGTCGAGGCGCTGCAGGGCGGGGTGCCGGCCACCGCGCTCTACGTGATGCAGTTCATCGACACCGACGACCGGGTGCGCGAGGCGTTCCAGGCCGCCAACGAGCGGGGCATCCCGCTGATGGAGGCGCCGCGCCCGCAGCTGGACCAGATGACCGGTGGCCTCAACCACCAGGGCCTGGTGCTCCAGGTCCCGCCCTACGAGTACGCGCACCCCGAGGACCTGCTCGGCGTCGCCGCCGACCAGGGCGAGGACGCGCTGATCATGGCGCTGGACGGGGTCACCGACTCGCGCAACCTCGGCGCCGTGGTCCGCTCCGCCGCGGCCTTCGGGGCGCACGGCGTGGTCATCCCCGAGCGGCGGGCGGCCGGCATGACGGCCGGGGCCTGGAAGACCTCCTCGGGCGCCGCGGCCCGGCTCCAGGTGGCTCGGGCCACCAACCTGACCCGCGCGCTGGAGGCCTACCAGAAGGCCGGCCTGCTGGTGGTGGGCCTGGCGGCCGACGGCGAGGCGGAGCTGGGCGAGCTGGCCGCGCTCACCGGTCCGGTGGTCGTGGTGGCGGGCAGCGAGGGCAAGGGCCTGTCCCGGCTGGTCTCGGAGACCTGCGACATCCTGGTGCGGATCCCGATGCCCGGGCAGACCGAGTCGCTGAACGCCGGCGTGGCGGCCGGGATCGTGCTGTACGAGGCGGCCCGGCTGCGGGCCAAGAGCTGACTCTTCTTCGGAGTTGGCCCCCTTCTGTTCGTGACTGACGGATGTGCTCCCCATCTCGCACACGGGTGATCGCATCCGTCAGCCACGCCCGGGAGTTGCACCCGGGAGAGTGTCCTAACCGGGTGTCACCCGGTTAGAGGGGTGTGGACACCAGAACACCTCGGCGCCCCAGGCAGGGCGGAGCAGCAGGAATAGACGCTGAGCCCGGCCTCAGCACCGTCAAGGTGCCCAGCGATCCGGCCCGCCTGAGCGTGACCCAGGCCAGCTTCCGGATCAGGCTGGCCGCGCCGGTCGCCCCGATGCTCGACGCGCCGCCCCAGCCGGCCGCGCCGTACGCGGACGCCTTCGGACGCCCCTACTCGCGGCAGGCCTTCGGTGGCCGGCCCGGGCTGGTCCGCGAGGGCGTGGCCGACCGCGGCTCGCTCGGCGGCGGATCGGGTGGGGCCCCACGGCGCAAGGGCCGGGTCACCGCGGTGACCTGGAGCGGGCAGGCGATGCCCGGCGACCTGGCGGCCACCCGGCTGCTGGACGCCGTGCGCCTGAACACCGTGCCCTCGCCGGCCGGCGCGCCGCTCGGTGCGGCCGTCGGTGTCGGGGTCGGGGCCGCTGCCGGGCGCGGCGGCTCCTCGCTGGGCGGCTCGACGTTGGGCGGCTCCCCGCTGGGTGGCTCCTCGGTGCAGCTGGCCGAGGTCGGCGACACCCAGGTGCTGGAGCCGGTGCCCGGCTGGGACACCGTGCCGGTCGGCTCCGGCCCGTACGGCTCCGGCCCCGGCGCCGGCGCCCCGGACGGGCGCGGGGGCGGGCCCCGCCAGCCGCCCCGTGCGGCGGGGTCCCCCGGCCC